>JAGQPD010000946.1 GCA_020426865.1 Planctomycetales bacterium | reverse complement strand
ATATCCGGATTCCTGGAAGACGCATTTGACATCGACGTATTTCAATTTGACGTGATTGTGCCAGGGACGCAGGATTCGACGGGTGAGCCCGGTGACAATTACGCGAGCCTCGTGTTTGATCTGGACTATGCCGATGGCTTGGCGCGTCCTGACGTAACGCTGACACTTTATCAGCAGACGGCGGCGGGACCGGTATTGGTGGCCGCGAGCTTTGGCTCCAACGTCGGCGACGATCAGTCGCCGCCACTTTCCGGTTCGGGACTGCAGGATCTCGACGCCGGTTCGCTTGGCTCCACTGATCCGCTGCTCGGACCGATCATGTTGCCGGAGGGGACGTACGTTATCGCCGTCTCCACGAACGCTTTGGTACCGACCGCGTTTGACGTCTCCGAAGCAGCCGCCAATCCGCTCGTACGCATCGAGCCGTTGGACTCCATCAGTCGCGTCGGGGAAGACCACGTGGGGGGGGGAAGCACCGTCTACGCGAATCCATCCACACCGACTTTGTTGGCGACCGGGGATGAAATCAATCCCAACGATCCCCACGATATTGTGTTTAATAGCCTCGTTCCGTGGCATTTAGGTGACGTCTCGCTGTATGCCACGATCGATACCGGTCCCGACATGCAGCGGTTATTGAGTGTCAATCCGTTTACAGGCACGACCGTCAACACCATCGGCGATTTCGAGTTTGACGTCGCCGACCTCGCCTTCCGTGAAAACTCCGAGTTGTATGCATTTACGTTGGGGATTGATGATCCACTCGGGCCGACCGACGATAATTCCGGTGCACTGGTCCAACTGGATCATCATACCGGTGTCGCCACGTTGATTGACGACGACGGTATCGAGACCTATGAGATCGACGATATGGGTGATGAGCCCGAAGTGATTCGGTCCAACGACGATAATGGTTGGGGCATTCAATTCGAGGCCATGACGTTTATCGGTCGTCCGGCTGATGACACGAATCCGGATGATGATTGGATCATGGCGATCGGCTATCGAGGCGACGCCGATATGATGCCCAACGGCGTGACGTCGGTCGAGAATCTTGTGTATTGGATTGATCCGATCACGGGCATTGCACAACCCTTGCTCGAGGAACCGACTGTCGATGAATTTACGGCCGACGGCACAAACGTGCAAACGTTCTTGGGGGAAATCAATACAGCGTTCAGCGCCGGTGGCGGCGATACGGCGTTGCTCGTGACCGAAGCGACGGAGCTTGTGGGTGGCGTCACGACGCGTTTGATTCCGGACGGGCTGACGTTTGGCATCGGTGGTGTCACGTTCGAGATGGATGCCGGACCCGAGGCGGTTGTCGATTTTGACCTGACTGCGGGTGAGTTCATCGCCGACGGCGAATTCTTCCTGCTCAATGGCACACGGTTTGAGTTTGATGGTGGGCCTGTGTTGGAAGTGGTTGGCGCGGGTGCCGACTTTACTGACGGCGACACCATCACGGTCGTCAACGACGACACGCCGTCGCAGACGATGACGTTCGAGTTTGACTCGGGTGGTGGCGTGCTCCCCGGTTCTCGTCGGATTCCCTTTGATACGGGATTCACGCTGGCGCAGATGAATCAAGGGATCGTCTCGGCGATCAATGCTGCAGCGTTTGGAGTGACGGCAGAACTTTCCAATGGCCACATTGTGTTGACCGGCGACTCGGGATTGGTGTTGTCTGGTGCGTTTGCTGGCGCGCTGAATCGAGTAGGCGATTACGGTGTAACGAGTGGCAACGCGGTGGTCGTTGAAGAGAACGACACGCCGGGGGCGGTACGCAATGCGATCGCCGACGCCGTGAATGCGACCGGCACGTTGACGGCTGGTGTCGATGGCGAGCGTCTCAACTTCCCCGATGCCACGACAGCTGACTTTGCCGGCACGCAGTTCATCGACGCCTTGGCCGGTGCCGCAGGCGGTGTCGCCGGGGCGAATGTCGAGATCGATTTTCTCGCCGATGATACGGGTGCGGAGATTGCGACGAAGATCGCTGCCGCTGTCGATAATGCCGTGGGTGCCGGCACAACCAACGTGGGTGGCCGCACGGTGCGTTTGACCGGCGCCACGGTTGATGCCGCTGACGCGCCGTTCATGGCCGGTGGCTCTGCCCCTGGTGGACGAATTACCGGTGTTACGCAGTTGGCTGACGGGCGCGTGTTCGCCGTCTCCGACGAAGGCGGGCTCTATCAGATTAATGGTGACAACGAAAGTGGCGTCACTGGCGCGTATGTGGACAGTGCCATCGAGCTGCTGGGGATCAGGTTTACCGGATTGGATGCCGGGCCAGCTAATGTGGAGGACGAGGCGTACGCGGGAATGTTGTTCGGCATCGACCGCGCCGGCGACCTTTGGGCATTCGACACCGCGGGCTTCCTGCAACCCGTTTTCATGGGTGGTGAAACGTCGATTTCCACCGGACTAGCCGGTGTCGAAGGGATCGCGTTCTCGACTTTGGATCGGAACCTCTGGTACGAGACAATTCCGGGAGATGATACCCTCGAACGTGAAGAGGATCTGGGACACGGCGTGGATGTTCCGTTTACCGGCAGCCGCGAACAGGCCGTTGGGGACGGTTCGCTGCACTTTGGTTTGGGCGAAGGGATGACGTACGATTTCCCGGGCGGCGCCCGCGGTACGATCATCAGCAATTCGTTCAGCTTAGAAGGGTATTCGCCCAGCGATCAGCCGTACCTGTATTTCAATTATTTCCTGACCGGGCAGGATACCGAAGCAGGTGACGACCCCGAGATCTTTGATTCGTTCCGGGTCTATGTCTCGGATGACAGCGTGGAAGGCGAACGTGGTGTCTGGCATCTGGTTGCCACGAACAACGACGTGATCGTGGACACGACCGATGACTTTATCCCGAACGACGAATACGACGACCCGAATCCATTGGATTCGATCGATTTCCCGGTTCAAACGCTCTACGACGGCGCGGGTTGGCGTCAGGCACGCATTCCGTTGGAGCAATTTGCCGGGCGGTCCGGAGTTCGCATCCGTTTCGACTATTCGACTGCCGGTTCGATGAATGTTGGTGATGTTGACGGGACCGCTGCAGGGCCGCTGACGGGCGAAGAGCTGCGAGCGGCTGACGGTGCCGTATTGCGAGATGGCGATGTCTTTTCGATCGACGACATCTTGTTTGAGTTTGATCTCGGTTACACGTTGATTCTGCCAACCGGGGATAAGGTAATCGACGGCGAAACGATCACGGTTGACGGTACGACATTTGAATTTGATAGCGACGGAAACACGTCTGGCGGGATCCCGATTCCGTTCCTCTCCAACCAAACGGCATCGCTTGTTGCTGCCAATGTGCAACGCGCATTGATGGACAATGGGGTTGGTGGTGCTGAGCTGCCGATTAACGGCAATCGACTGCAGCTCTTGGAAGTACTGGATTTAATCCAGGGGCAAGCGATTGGTGCGACAGGGTTGTCGATCGGCCTTGAGGGCGAACCGGGAGCAGCATTCGGTACCGGTGTGCCAATCAATTCGGCGATGTCGTCGGTGGAAGTAGCCCAAGCAATGGTGCAACCCATCGCAGACGAACTTGCCAATGGCTCGACCGTCGCGATCAAGACATTCCAAGACTATGTACGCGTCATTGGTAATTCGATCACCGATTTCGTGCATCCTGTGACGAACGAGTTTACCTCCGGGCAAGGCCCGTTGGGTCGCGCACTTGTGAATCCTGATCCGCTGAATCCGATCTACCTCAACGGCGATCAATATGGCAACTATGTCAATGTGTTCCCGGACGAAGCACCACCACCAGCTTTGCAGCAGAACTTGAATGAGGGTGTCTACATCGACGACGTAATCATCGGTTTTGCGGAACGTGGTGAATTGGTGTTGAACGCAACGGTCAGCGACACGTTGTTCATTGAAAATCCCGCCCGGGAAGATACCGATATCGAAGTGGGCGGATATCAATTGGAGATCCGCCGAGCGACCAAGTACGGTGAGCCGACGGGACTCGATGAGCCCCCATTGGCACTGACGCGGTCGTTCGATACCAACGCGCGGCTCGACGCTGCGGCCACCATCTTCGCGCCCAGTGGAGCCGATATTTCCGAATCGCAAACGTTTATCATCAGTGACGGTGTTGACGTTGTGACGTTCGAATTTGATGAGATTTTCTTCGACGATGCAGGTGCACCGGTACTCGGTGATGGCGTCGCGAACGGAAACGTGCCAGTCCTCTTCCTTCCGTCGATGAAGGATCACGAAGTCGCTTCGTCTTTGATAACGGCCATCAACGGGCGCGCTGCTCAGGCAACGCTGGACGTTTCGGCCGCATTCGGCGACGGTACGTTCATCGGATTGGCCGCGACGACATCCAATCAAGTGAATCTCTTCGGCGATTCGGTCGTGCTGACGACGAATCCAGTGTTCTCGCCGGAGTCAAACGACCAGATCGATGAAGCGATTGGTACCGGAATTGTGGAAGATTCGATCGGTACTTACTGGTTCGGTGGCTATATCGGCGACAATATTGAATTGCTTGAGCAGCCTGGTGGCATGACGTCGGACGTCGACTTGTACGCCGTGACTTTGGCAGCTGGACAACGTCTGGTTGTCGACATCCAAACGCCCCAACGTGGGACGACGTCGTTGAAGACGTTGGAGTCGTTCGTACGCGTGTTTGATGAAGCGGGAGTGGCAGTCACCTTCTTCGACCGACTGCTTGGTGCGGACGCGAATCTTGAAAGCAACGACAATGATGTGTTCAATCGCTTGCCAGAGCTTTGGAACCCGCTGGAACCGGACAACATCGATACTTTGAGTGACTACGTATTAGGATCAGGATACGCCGATCCTTACTTGCGCTTCATCGCCCCCGCCGATGGCACATATTACATCGGTGTCAGCGGTGCCGGAAATTCGGCGTACGATCCGAACGATGCAAGTACTGCCGAGCCCGGTGGATCCGCCGGTGCCTACTTCATGCGCCTGGATGTCGGCGGTGGGACGATCGCACCAGACTCCGAGGCATTGCCATCGATCAGTATCAATACGCTGCCGGCGATGGGGTCCGGAACAATTCCGTATATCACCTACGATTACGAAGGGGACGATAACCGCTTCCGCGATCAGGGGCAGTTGATCATCCAGTCGAACCGGATTGCCGATTCAGAAGAATACGCGATTCGATTGGAGGTTGCACCTCGAACTGCAGACGGTTTGCCAAAGCCAGGCTCGACGCGGGTGCTGCGTGAGCTCAACGAAGGAGGACTGGCAACCAGTGCGGTGGTGATGAACAACCTGTTGGTAGGCAACCTGCAAGGTGGTGTTCATATTAGCGGTTATCCGGACGACGATCCGACGTTGCCCGCAAATCCACTCGCACCCATCCCGTTTGCCCGCGTTGTCAATAACACGATTTACGGCGTCTCGGACAATGATGTGGGGATTCTGGTAGAAAACAATGCCAGCCCCACGCTGCTCAACAATATCCTGGCAAACCTGGGACAGCCGATCGATCTCGATTTCACCTCTCGTTCGACGATCATCGGTGGATCGCTTTACCACCGCAACGATAACGGGCCGACGCGAGCTGGCGACTTTGCGGTGACACTGGCAAATTCCGCGACGCTGTTTGTGGACGTTGCCAATCGCAACTTCATTCCAGTCGATGGCTCGGCGGCCATCGACAGTTCCATCGACTCGCTCGATGAACGGGCGATACAAACCACGATCAAGGATCCAATGGGATTGGCTCGCTCGCCAATCTTGGCGCCGGAATTTGATATCGATGGACAAGTTCGTGTGGACGATCCATCGGTTCCCAGTCCGCCCGGTCTGGGACAGAATGTGTTCAAGGATCGTGGTGCCATCGACCGTGTCGATTTTGAGGGGCCAATTGCCGTATTGCTCGAGCCTGCTGACAACGATGCGGTAGGTGTCGATCGCAATCCAGCGGAATCGATTGTCGACGTTGCGTTGAACCTGAATTTGTTCCAGATTCAACTTGTTGACCTGGCCGAGTTCGGTGAAGGGATTGGCATCGACAATAATACGGTCACCTCCAGTTCGGTGACCGTCACCCGTGATGGCCAGTTATTGGAGCAGGGGGTTGGTTATTCGTACGTCTACGATTCGACCAACCATGTGATTCGATTGCGGCCGGTGGCCGGGATCTGGGGTGGTGGGACGTATGTGGTGTCGCTCGACAGCGATATCTCCGATCTGGCCGGTAATTTGCTCCGACCAAATCAGACCAATGGAGATGTCACGTTCACGATCATCATTGACGATTCCGTGGCTCTGGATTACGGCGATGCTCCCGATCCATCCTATCCAACGCTGTTGGCCAGTGACGGGGCCAGTCACATAATCAGCCCCGGCTTGTTCCTGGGCAATGGTGTGACCGCCGACCCCGATGGAAAACCATCGGCCACTGGTACTGCTGATGATGGCGACGATGGCGTTACCTTTGATTCGGCCCTGGTCATCGGCAGTTCGGTGCCCATCACCGTGACGGCTTCCGCAGCTGGACAACTCGATGCATGGGTCGACTTCAACGGTGACGGCGATTGGCTCGACGTGGGCGAACGAGTGTTTACCAGCCGTGCACTGCTGGCGGGTGATAACGTGCTCAATATCAACATCCCCGCCACCGCAGCCGATGGCGATACGTTTGCACGGTTCCGCTTCAGCTCCGCTGGCGGATTGTCGCCCACCGGATCGGCCGATGACGGCGAAGTGGAAGACTATCGCGTTAACATCACGCAGAATCCATGGCATAACTTCACTGACGCGACCGACGTAATCAACAACGACGGTACGACCTTGATCGATATCCTGCGGATTATTACGGAACTGGATACCCACGCGTTTAGCGATCCGGCGTCCGGCCGTTTGCCTGTGCCACCACCCATTTCCAGTCCGCCCCTGTTGGATGTTAATAATGACGGATTTGTGTCTCCGGTTGACGTGATCCTGGCGATCGGCGTTGTCGATGAACTGATTGCTCAATCGCAGGCCGTTGCCAATATTCAACCGGTCTCCTTGCCACAGGCACCGTTGGGCGAAATGATCGCCGCCGATCTATCCGGCATTGGCAGCGATGATGCTACCGTGCTCGTCTCGCCTCCCCCCTTCTCGGTTGCCAACTACGTTCGCAACCTGCCACGCGATACGTCGGCACGCGATGCCACGTTTGCCGATGGAAATGCCGACAATCAAGGAGTCGTGCGGTTGAGTACCGCGAGCTATACGGAGGAAGACGGGCAAGCGGAATCGTCGATTCAGCGGCGAGTTGCCCGGCGCGCCACGTATCGCCGTGATGTTTCGACGGAATTGGCTGTGCAAACCGTTCGCTCAACCAATGAGGAGGAAACGGTCGACGACCTGTTCGCTCAGTGGTAGTAATAAGAAAAGCCCGTTGCAGCTCGGACAATCCATAGAATTGAACCTTTCCACCGTCCCACGGCACCCAATCCCGGCGGTATAATTGATTGAAATACCTCCGGGATCGTTGTTGGCGGGGGGCAATCTTCAGGAAGGTCAATGATGTCGATTCACATTCCGCGCCGCGCGGTTCTCAAATCACTGGCTGGGCTGGCCGCATCGGGCGCGTTGTCGGTCGCACCGCGACGTGTTGTGGCTGCCGAGCTGGATCCGAAGTGGCAGCGGGCAGTCGATCGCGGCTTGCAATGGGTGGCGTCGACGCAATCCAAATTGGGACGCTGGACGGCGGCCAGCTATCCGACGGCCATGACGGCATTGGCCGGTACCGCACTGCTCGGTTCCGGCTCGACCACCACGCAGGGGCCCTATTCGTCCGTCATTCGCCGGGCGGTTGATTACCTGGCCACGCGGTCGCGCCCCAACGGGTTGATCGGTGATCCGTTGACGGACGACCGTTATACATACGGCCACGGTTTTTCGATGTTGTTCCTGTCACAAGTGCTGGGGGAGGAAGAAGATATCGAGCGGCGGGGAGAGCTGACACGGATCCTCAACAACGCGGTCCGTTTCAGCGGCCAGGCGCAGACCAAATCTGGGGGATGGGGCTATGTCAGCGCCAAGGACGGGAACGATTTCGACGAGGGTTCCACCACGATCACTCAGGTTCAAGGGTTACGTGGGTGCCGCAACGCGGGGCTGCCCGTGTCAAAGGACGTGATCGAACGCGCCAAGCAATACATCTACACCTGCAAGAACTCGGACGGCGGGATTTCCTACAGTTCCCGCAACCGAGGTGCATCCCGTCCGGCGATTACGGCGGCTGCCTTGGCGGCGTTATTCAATGCTGGCGACTACGACAGCAAACATGTGCCGGACATGCTGGAATACTGCAAAACCAATCTCTATCGCATCACCGACGATGCCCGGTCGTTTGGGCATTGGCATTATACCTATCTCTACTATTCGCAGGTGGTCTATCGCGAGGGGGGAAAGGACTGGGAAGATTTCCGCAATCGGCTGTACGATCGCATCGTAAGTGAACAGCAAGCCGACGGTTCCTGGCAGGGTAACATCGGTCCGATTTATGTCACTGCGATCAACTTGACCATCCTGCAGCTCGAACGCGGCTTCTTGCCGATCTATCAGCGCTAGCGACGTTGTGTGGGACAGGCAACATAGCTCCAGCCGTGTCCCGGGCGCATTCACACGCTTTGGCGACGGCCAACGCAGCCAAGCATGCCAGCGCCGTCGGACACGGCGGAGCGATCGAGGTTGCGTACGAATCGGACGAGTATCTTCAGCAATGAGGGTCGCATTGTGCCGGGCCGTTTGAGCGGGACGCCGTGAATCGCTCCGCCGATCCCCGCAGTTTTGGCGTTCGACCTCTGTTGTTATGGCTGTGGTTTACTCTTGCGCCGGGGGATCGGCCGGAGCTATTTGTGTCCGTGTATTGCATCTACTTTTCGTGGATGATTGCGTCGACCAGCGCGGCATTCGTTGGTTGCGGTGCTTCTGCGGCCACGGCGTGACCGAGTTGCTTGAGGGTGTCGGTGATACGAGGGCTGAGGGAAGCCAGCCGGGTGTTGCCAAGGACCTCGCCAAACATTTGAACCAATGATTGGGCGATCGCGGAACTCGTGACCGTTACCCAATCGATTTGGCCCTGTTGCATGGCGTGTAAGATGTCCGGGTCGGGCGTTGTGACATCAAGACTTCGGTAGACAATCAGCTCATGGACGATGGCTGAAACCGATGCCAGTTGGTCCCGTAGTATTTCACGGGTTCGATCCGCGCGGATGATCCAAACTCGCTTGTTCGCTGCTAACGGTGCCAGTTCGTCGGCAAGGGACTCAGCGTTGTAGTGCCCAGGCACAAGGTCGGCAATCAAATGATAGCGAGCCAACTGCTTCGCGGTTGCTTCGCCAACGACGGCGATTTTGGGCGCTCCGAGAAGGCGGATGTCGAGATCGAGATAAAGCAAACGGTCGAAGAATGAAGACACGCCGTTGGCACTGGAAAAGACCAGCCAATCTGGCCTCATTTCACCGCTGGTTACCTGAGCGCGGAATGCCTGGTCAACCAGCTTCCAATCCTCAGGTGGCGCGATGGAGATTGTGGGCTGCAGTAGAACATCAGCGCCAGCCATCAAGAGCAGATCTCGCAGTTCCGCGGATTGCTCGCGTGGACGAGTGACCAGGACCGTGTTGCCACGAAGCGGTGCCTGAGCAAACCAGTCTAGCGGGACCGGTTGTTGCGCCAGTGGGCCGACGACGGCGACGACCGGTGGCGGGAATCTACTTCGCGGCGTCAATTGTGCCGCAACGTCGCCCAGGACAGTGCGGATCGTCTGTTGGTTGCTCCAGGTACAACGACGAACAAGTGCCACGGGAGTGTTCGGATCCATGCCGGCGTCGATCAGGGCCTGTGTCCACGCGGCGGCGGTCGTGACTGCCATGTAAAAGACGAGCGTTCCGGGAAACTGGGCGAGGGCGTGATAGTCGATGGCTTGTGCCGGCTTGGTGGAATCTTCGTGAGCCGTGACCAGTGCCACGGCCGAGGCGGTCTCGCGGTGCGTGAGAGAGATACCGACGTGGCTGGCGACTGCCAGGCCCACGGTTACACCGGGGACGACCTCGTAGGGAACACCGTGTTGCGCTAGATGCGACGTTTCTTCCGCCAGTCGGCCGAACACGGAGGGATCACCACCTTTGAGTCGCACGACGGTCTTTCCAGCTCGAGCGAATTCGACCATGGCGTGATTGATCTCGTCCTGGGACCAGATCCGAGATCGACCGTGTCGACCCAGGCAGATCCGCTCGGCTGACCGGGGAGCATGCTCGACAATCAGGGGGTTGACCAGATAGTCGTAGAGGACGACATCTGCTTGTCGCAAGCACTCGGCGCCGCGTAGCGTGATCAGGCCGGGATGACCCGGGCCGCCGCCAACGAGATAGACGGTCGCAGGATCATGAGGAGGAGACGGCGACAGTTGCTTCACTCCGGTTCTGGGAAATAAAATGGAACAAAACTAGCGAAAATCGGCCCTTGTCAGCGATACTCACTACCATCGGGCTGGAGTTTCGTTGATTGAACACCACGGCTGGGGTTTGGGCAAGCGTGGCACTTAGTAACGGGGAAAAATCGAACATGGTGGCGGTGACTTGGTTTTCGCGATAAAATAGCGAGAATGGTTGCATGTTAGCACGTTCCGAGTGTTTTCCTAGTCAGTCTCGTCCAGTAGTGAAATGTCCGACAATTCCGCCAGTCAACCGGCCGTGGGGCCCGCCGAAAGTGGTGATGCGGCAGCTGCGTCACTCACCCCATTGGAACGAAAACGTCTGGAAAAGTTGTTCGCACACGCCAAAGAGCGGACGACCAAGGAGCAATACGATTATGCCCATGAACTGCTCGGGCAGTGTGTTCGCAAGGACCCATCGAATTTGGTTTATGTCGAAGCGATGATGGATAACCTGCAGACCAAATTTAGCAACAACAAGAAGGGGGGCAGGACGAAGGGTAATCGTAGCGAATTCAAGAAAGCGATTTCGGGGGGAGATTGGACACAGGTCATCAGCGAAGGCCTTGAGTTGCTACTGCACAATCCGTGGGACGTACCAACGCTGCGGGGGATTGCGCAGGCCTGCGAGGCGCTCCATTTCAATGAAGTGGAACTTAGATATCTAAAAAACGCCCTGGACGCCAATCCCAAGGACATCGAGGTCAATAAACACTGTGCAACGTCGCTGGCACGAATGGGGCAATTCGATCAAGCAATTGCCTGTTGGCGACGCATTGAGGAGATCAATCGGAATCTGGCCGAGCCATCAAAAATGATCGGCGAATTGTTGTTGGCCAAGCAACGACACATTGGTGGTGTCGGTGTCGACGATGAACCAACGGAGGGAGGGAACGCCAAGACCGCTACCGCCAAACCGACACGGGCGATGCCGACGCGAATCAAACCGGAAGAGCCACGAAAAGCAGGGTCGGCTGACACGGACCGGGCCGCTGATGCGGATGTCGCGACCGGAGCTTCGGGGCAGGTTGGCGACGTCGCCGTGCCACAGCTTTCACGGCAGGAACAGTTGGAACGGGCGATCGTCAAGGAACCGACCGTGATCGCCAATTACCTGCAACTAGCGGAGCTGTTCAGCGAGCAGGAAAGCTATGCCGACGCCGAACGTGTATTGACCCGAGCCCTGGCGGCATCGGGCAATGATTTTCAAGTCCGCGAACGGCTTGAGGACGCCCAAGTTCGGCGATTGAAGCATTTGGTGACGACGCTCGAGCACGAGGCGGCTCAACAGCCCACCGAAGAACTTCGCGAGAATCTGCAGCGTCGCCGAGCCGATCTGAACCGGTTGGAGCTGGAGATTCTCACGGGTCGGCACCAGCGGTATCCGAAGAATGTCGAGATCAAGCATGAGTTGGGTCTGCGATTGAAGCGGGCCGGAAATTTTGCCGAGGCGGTAAAGTTTTTGGACGAATCGGCGCAGGTTCCGGACTTGGCCGCTGTGGCGTTGCTAGAAGCGGGAGAGTGCCGCCAGCACCTCCGGAAGTATCAGGACGCCCTCAAGTGCTATCTGGCGGCCGCTAAGGCGGCCCAGGAGGCCGATCCTGAGCGATTCAAGCTTTCGCTGTATCGGGCGGGGGTCCTGGCGGCAGGACTAAAGGCCTGGGATCAAGCCGAAAAACTACTGGGAAGGCTGCTGCGAATCGATCCGAACTACCGTGACGCCGCGGCACGACTGGACAAAGTCCGCGAAAGTCGTCAGAATTAGCGGTTTGACCTTTGGACCCATGTAGTCAATAGTTGGTGACGATCCATGCCAAATACCGAAAGTGCCAAGAAACGGCTTCGCCAGAACACCGTCCGTCGCGATCGAAATCGCGCCACCAAATCGCTGCTTCGCCGTCTGATCCGTAATGTTCTCCAGGCAGTCGCCAAGGGGGACCTTGCCAAGGCCGACGATGCTTACAAAGCTGCTGCCAAGCAGCTCGACCGAGCAGGGGCCAGCAACGTCATCCACAAAAATAAAGCGTCGCGGCTGAAGTCGCGCTTGCAGCACCGAATCAAAAAGGCCAAGACGAAATCGGCCTAAGAACTTCGCCACGCGCATTCGGGTGCGGTTTCGCGGGTCCTTCCCGGCTGCGGGCTGATGATAGTTTGGCGGTGCCAGGCCCGAAGACCTGAAGCCGCACATCGGCTGGGACAGCTGTGGAACGGTCTGGCCTACCACTCGATCAATTCTGCGTCGAAGACCGGACCTTCCACGCAGGTACGTTTGTAGTCCCACTGACCATCGGCGTCTTTGACTTTGGCGACACACGTAAAGCAGATACCGATGCCACATGCCATCGGCGCTTCCAACGATACTTCGCAGGGTACGGAATATCGCCGGGCCACCGCGGCCGTTGCTTGCATCATCGGTTCCGGGCCACAACAGACCACTCGGCGCGAGTGATGGTCCCCTTCATCCTGCAACAATTGCTCAAGCAATTCCGTTACCAGACCATGATGGCCGGCGCTGCCATCGTCGGTGGCAATGCGAACATCAATGCCCGCCGCAGTAAACTTCTCGACATCGGACAGATAGCTGGATCGGCGAGCACCGTAGCAAAACGTGACGCGTGAAGCGCGTGAGGATTCGCGTAGCCCGCGGCCGTACGAGCGTTTTCCAAGCAATTCCTGGCCCAGTGCCAAGAAGGGAGTCTGGCCGATACCGCCCGCAACCATGATCACATGATCGGCGACTCGCGGCGAAGAAAAGCCATTGCCAAGCGGTCCCCATACGTCGAGGCGTTGCCCGGGAAGCACCTGGCACAATCGCCGGGTAAGGTTGCCACCGATGCGGTACACGACATCGACGGCATGTAGCGAACCATTCATGTCAATGGTTTCGTACAGGGCAAAGGCCCGGCCAAGAAGTGGATCCGTAAGTCCATGGATGCGCAGCATCAGGAATTGTCCGGGGACGATGCCTGCGGCGAGTTCGGGAAAGGCGAATCGGATGCGCCAGGTCGCTTCCGCAATCTCCACGTTCTCCAGCACTGGTACCGTGCGACTCATTGCATCATCCGCGTAGTACCCTGCGTGCAGCGGATTGGTCATCGTGATCCTTTCCGTTTACCGCGTTGCGTACCACGATCGGTCGACGGTCGCCGCGATTTGCCCTTGGCGAACTTCCCCTTGGCGAACTTGCCGCGACGTTGCTGTTGATTCGGGCGTCCGGAACGAGTCCTCGATTCCGTTCGTTCTTGCTCGAAGTCGTCACCACCGATGACCGTACCGCCTGTTGCGTTGGATTTCTGTGAGTCGTGCGGCTTTCGTCCATACGGTTTTTTTTCATATGGTTTTCGTCCATCCGGTTTTCGTCCAGATGGTTTGCGACCCGATGGTTTGCGACCTGTAGTGCCGCCGGTTGCTGGTCGGCCCGATGATCGGGTTCCAAACGGGGTTTTTTTCTTGCCAGGCTTTCGCGTCGAAGGCTCGGAGTTCTGGCCCGTGTTGTCGCGGGAATGTGAGTAGGACGACTTGCGCCCGGTAGGCTTGGCAGTGGTTCGGCGCGGCGGCGCGCCTTCGGGGCGACGCGATGTTTTCCTCGTGGGCCGGCGCGTCGGTCGTGCGGCACTAGAGGGACGCTCGACGGCGGCCGGCTGCTTGTCAGTTGCCGCTGACGGAGCACCTCGTAGATGGGCCAGTTCATACAACTGCGCCACTTCGTGCCTGGTCAATTCGCGAAACGCTCCGGTAGGCATGTTCATCAGGCGTAACGGGCCGATGGCGATACGTTTCAGTCCCACGACCTTATGCCCCACGCGTGCAGCCATCCGGCGGATTTCACGGTTTCGGCCTTCGGTCAATACCATTTCCAAAGTGGTCTGTCGTGGTGCCCGTTTCTTTACGGTCAACTCCTGCACCTGCACGCGTCCTTCCGCCAAATGGATCCCCCGTCGCAGAATATCTAGTGACTCTTGCGTCGGTTGCCCCACGACGGTTACGAGGTAACGCTTAGCGATTTCGTAACGCGGGTGTGCCAGGCGATTGGCGAGCGTTCCGTCATTGGTGACCAGCATCAACCCTTCGCTGGACTTGTCCAGCCGGCCGACGGTAAAGATTCGTTCCTTATCGGGTAATAAGTCAATGACGCGCAT
>JAGQPD010000945.1 GCA_020426865.1 Planctomycetales bacterium | reverse complement strand
ATCCGCTGAAGGTGGTGATCGAGAATTATCCGGAAGGGCAAGTCGAACAGTTAGAGGCGGTGAACAATCCCGAGGATCCCGCTTCCGGAACCCGCCACGTCCCCTTCGCACGTGAAATCTATATCGAGCAAGATGACTTCCTGGAGGAGCCGCCGAAAAAGTTCTTCCGGTTGTCGCCAGGAAATGAAGTTCGCTTGCGATACGCGTATTTCATTCGTTGCCAGCAAGTGATCAAAGACGAGAAGACAGGCGAAGTCGTGGAGCTTCGTTGCACGTATGATCCGGCGACAAAAGGGGGACAAGCGCCCGATGGTCGCAAAGTGAAAGGGACCATCCATTGGGTCAGCGCTGAACATGCGGTGCGGGCCGAAGTCCGTTTGTACGATCATCTGTTCCAAGTGGAGAATCCTGACGATGTCCCAGCAGGTGAAAGCTTTTTGACGAATCTCAACCCCAATTCATTGCAAAAGCTCGCCGACTGTCCCGTGGAACCAAGCCTCGCGACGGCTCGCCATGGGGATCGTTTCCAATTCGAACGATTGGGGTACTTCGCGGTCGATGACGACTCGCGTCCCGACCAATTGATTTTCAATCGCACCGTTTCGCTGCGAGATTCGTGGGCCAAGGTCCAGAATAATATGCAGAAGAACATGCAAAAGAATATGGGCTAAGCCTGCACGAGAAAGGAACCAAGTCTGCCATGCCATTACTTGTTGTCGGTTCTGTTGCGCTGGATAGTGTCGAGACACCTCAGGCATCGCGCGACGATGTGTTGGGCGGGTCGGCCGTCTATTTCTCTTACGCCGCCAGCTACTTCACTTCGGTTCGGCTGGTCGGGGTCGTCGGCGAAGATTGGCCGAATGAGCATACGCAACTGCTGCAATCGCGCAGCATTGATACCCAGGGACTGCAGATTGTCCACGGCAAGAAGACCTTCCGGTGGCGCGGAAAATACATGACCAACATGAATGACCGCGAGACATTGGAAGTGCACCTGAACGTGTTTGGGGAATTTAATCCCGTTGTGCCCGAGGAACTACGTAAGTGCCGGTATGTCTTTCTGGCCAATGGCTTGCCAACCGTCCAGTTGCAAGTGCTCGAACAAATGCACTCGCCGCAGCTGGTCATGGCTGACACGATGGATCTTTGGATCGTCGAACATCGCGATGAACTGATGAAAGTGCTTGGCAAAATCGGTGGCCTCGTGCTAAATGACAGTGAAGCCAAGTTGTTGACCGACGAAGAGAATCTAGTCAAAGCAGGCCGGCTCGTTCAAAAGATGGGCCCCAGGTTCGTCGTGATCAAAAAGGGGGAACATGGCGCAATGTTCTTTTCCGAACATGAGACGTATGTGCTCCCTGCTTTTCCGACGGAACGCGTCGTCGATCCGACGGGCGCCGGCGACAGTTTCGCCGGCGGGATGATGGGCTACATTGCACAACAAGACCGTTTTGATCCGAAGACGTTGAAGGAAGCCATGGCGTACGGCGTGCTGGTCGCCAGCTTCAATGTGGAAGACTTCAGCCTGGACCGAATGCAGCAGGTGGAGCGGGCCGATCTTGATCGACGGATGGTCGAGTACAAACAGATGCTGTCGTTTTAGTTCGTCATCGGGGGCGGCATGCAAGTACCGTGTTCGTGACGTGGGGACGAGCAGATGCATATTCGCGCGTTTTTAGCGGCGGAAGTCGCAGCAGACATCGGTGCCCAAGCGAAACAGGTCATTGCCCAATTGTCCGACGGAACGCGTGATGTGAAGTGGGTGGATCCAACCTCGCTGCACCTGACCTTCAAGTTCTTCGGCGAGACCGATCCGCGGGACATCTACCGCATTTCGAAGACCGTGCAAACGGTGATTGCCAGTTTTGATCCGTTCATGATCAACGTGCAGGGAGTCGGCGCATTTCCCGATCTCCGGCGCCCGCGGACCATCTGGGCTGGCATCGCAACCGGGGCGGACGAGCTGGTGCAACTGCAGAGTGCCCTGGACAAAGCCCTGTTGGCCGAGGGATTTCCCTGCGAACGGCGTCGGTTCCATCCGCATGTGACGCTTGGGCGTCTGCGAGATGGGCGCGGCGCGGGCCAACTGGTTGATGGGTTGAACGCCGTTCGTGAGTCGGTGTTTGGCGCGATGCAGCTTCACGAGCTCGTGTTGTTTTCCAGCGAGTTGCAACGCAGCGGACCGATCTACACGCCGTTGGCAACGATACCGCTAGGACGTGACGCGCCAGAGTCGTAATGCAAAAATCGCAATGCCAGACGTAACGGTTCTCGGCCGAGTTACGTCCGGCGACTTGGAGGTTGCGGACAACATGTGGCGTTGTTGTACGAGTTAACGTACGAGTTAACCTACGAGTTATTGCACCAGTCGCACGGGACGGAAATCGGCAATCTTGCGAAATGCTTCTTGGAGATCCTCTTCGTAATCCGCGACCGATTGACCGCCGGGGATGTTGAAGTGTACGCCGCTGGTGGTGTCCGCGACCTCTTGCATCAGTGCTTTGTCAGCGGCGGCACCCAGGCTGATCGTGCAGATGGGGAAATGATCGTTCGCCGCATTCTGGCTTTCGTTGCGTACATACTGCTTGGCTTGTGCCACGCTGTTCGGGCGATTGGCAATGCCGTCGGTCATGAGCACGATCAGTTTGACAGCACTGTCCCGTCCGTTCTGTTCGAGCTCCTCGCGCGCCTTCTGCATTCCGGCACCGATATTCGTGAACGAATCGTAGTGCCCCGCCTGACGCTGACGTGATGTCTGTTCGACAAGGTCAAAATCTTGCGTCAACGGAACCTCCAGCTTTCCGGTTCCGTCAGCGGATGTGTAGATGGCAAGTCCGATTCGGTCGTCCGTGCCCCCGTCGCGAATTAATGCCGTAAAGACAGCCAACGCGTCCTTGACGGCAGTGATGGGCTGCTCGCTGGTCAGATAGAGATCTGGCGTTTGACTGAATTGTGGCTGTCGTTCCAGCAGGTAATTGACCCACGTCAAATAGCCATACTTGTTTCGGTATCCGGCGTTGCGAATCGCGGCGCTGGTCTGTACGTACTGGAAATACGACGGCCAGCTGCCACCCGGATAAGGGTAGGGGACATTGGTCAGTCCCAACTGCTGGGCAATGATATTGGAGTTGGTCGAGTTGATTTGGACGGGTGCGAACTGCATGTTGCCGAAGACCGGCGCCCCTAGCTCCTGGTAGATTTCGAAGAGGTTGGCTTCAATGGCCACCTGGCCCAATTGAGCAATATGTCCCAATTCACTGTCGTCGTTCATCGATGCCGAATAGTCGAGCACCACCACGATGTCGCGTGGCTGGTAAGTCGCAACGGCGGAAGCGTGTCCATCAAAGGATTGATGCCCCAGGATTCTTGCAAAGAACAGCGGCCGAGCCGGTTGCATGGCCTCGACGCGGATCGCAATCAACGGTTCGACACCCGGTTGGAACGTGCGAGTGTCGAGGTCCCAATTGCCAAACTCGACCGTGATATTCGGGCTGTTGATGGTGTCGTCCTGACCGGTCGGATTCAGCCCCACGAACTTTTGTGCCTCGATGGTCGCCGCGGCCGGTCCGTCGCCCAGCACGGCGGCGCCTGCCAGAGCTCCTGAATCGACTGCCCGCTGCATCTCGGCATCGACCGTTCCCATGTACCCCAGGTCAATCGAGAAGGCCAAGAATGCCATCATCATGATCATGAGGAACGCGGCCAGGACAACGATCACACCGGCGCGCTGGGAACCGCTGCGGCTTTCGCGTCGCTTTCGACGTGATGATGGCGATTGATGCGAGTTGACAATGGGTTCGTTAGTCGATCGGACATCAGGTGACGACATAGTGGAACTCCGTGGCAAGTGCGGCGGTACGGACGATCGCGCCTGGTGAATCGGCGCAGGACGCTGCGACCATCATTGCAAGCCGGATGCCGAAACGCTGAACGGCATGCCAGATGGCGATTTCATCGAGAAAACGACAGGGACATTCCCCTGGATCCTCGCGATCATGATGATATTTGACAACGTCACGCTGCAAGAACGCAGCGAATCTACTTTTGCAGGATTAGTTTTCCATTGCGAGTTTCCAGCAACCGATACCGCTCGCCTCGGTGATCGATGATCACCATGCGCCCCCCCTGCAAGAGATCGCCTGACGGAATGACCGGGACATTTGCTTGAGGCTGGGACTCGCGCTGCGGTCCAGGGCTGTCCGAGCTTGGAGGGGGGAGCGATGATGGCATTCGGGGGCAGCCTATTGCGGAGAGGGAACATGTTTTTTTTCGGCGCGGGTCTGCAGCGCCCTTGACGCCACCGCCCGACCCACTAAGATCTTAATGATATTGAGACTTGGTATCAATAGCCAGCCATCCCCTTTTTCTTCTGGGATCGCCAGCCACAGGGCCGCCAATACTGGCCGTCCAGTTCATCAAGACGCTTGGGGCGAACCGGCTTTCGGCCCGCTCCCGCTTCTCGCGGCTGTGCGATTCTTTCTAAAGGGGGTACTTATTATGGGTGGGTGTCATGTACATCTGGCGGGTGGTTTCTGGGCGCGTGCCGCGGTGCCGGTCGCGAGGTGCTTTGGCGCGAGGTGCTTTGGCGGGCTGGTTGTCGCCTTAATGCTGGCTCCACAATTGCGGTCGGAATCCGTTATCGTCGAAGTCTCCTGGGATCGTTGGATGTATCCGTTCAATGCGACGCCCGGAACGCGGGCTACCGGATCGCTCTTTGGCAGTGTCGGGGAGGCCGGCTTCGACGATCGCGACGCGCAGGTGATCCTGGGGTTTGACGTAAGTGACATGGATGTGGTGCTGCGGTCCAAGCAGCTACAAGCGGCGAATCTGCGAGTCACGACGGCCGGCGACGGTTTTGTGTTGGACACGACTTGGGATGCGCCGCAGACGTATCTGCCGCCGGAGAAAAGTGATTATGTTGCGGACTTTGACGATGGCCGACCGATCGAGCTTTTCGGAGTGGGATTCCGCAACGGGTTCACCGGTTTCGCGTTCGAGGGCGGGACCGCTGAACTGTTCGGCGAGACATCCTCGTTTTCCGTATCCCCGGGTGTCTTTCAGGCAAGCCGCAGCGTGTTCGCGGCGGACCACCGGTCGGACACGGTCGTAGATGTTTCCAATAACGTCAGGTTGTTGGAGAGCGTCTTTCCCTGGGCGATTGCTGTTAGTGACACTATTGAGTCTGGAGGTGTTGTTCCACGCGACAGTGAACTCGAATTCGAGATCGATCTGGCGGATGCAGCGATTTCTCAGTACCTTCACGACGGTCTTGATCATGGGGGCATCTTTCTGGCGCTTAGCAGCCTCGCTCCGGCATCGCAAAGCGGTCCCGTGACTTACCCGGTCATCTATTTGCAGGCCGGCAACGTCGCACTCGGTCCGACGGCCGTGCTTGAGCTGACGTTTGCTGACGACGTGTTGGGGGACTACAACGGCAACGGCACCGTCGACGCAGCGGACTACACGATTTGGAAGGATACGTTTGGTACAACCGCCGATCTATCGGCCGACGGCAATGCCAACGGAGTTGTTGACGCGGCCGACTACACGGTCTGGAAGGACCGATTTGGAGCTTCAGCCAACTCGGCGACCACCAGTCCGAGTGCCACAACAGTGCCAGAACCTGTCGGCAGTTCGACGATACTCATTGGGCTGATCGTGGTAATGTTGACGAAGCGGCACGGCCGAGGAGGTCATCGTGAGTAAGCGGATTCCGTTCCGGAAGTTGCCCAACCGTGGGATGACATTGGTGGAACTGTTGGTCGTGATCGCGATC
>JAGQPD010000944.1 GCA_020426865.1 Planctomycetales bacterium | reverse complement strand
CCAATGGCGATCGCCGAAGCAAAGCTCACAGCACTTGCTACTGCGTCGCATGTCCTGCGAGAACGACACCAAATATGACGATCATCAAGCGAATCCTCGCGGCTGTTTTGGGTCTGATCGCCGGAGGCATGACGGTGGCCCTTGTCGAAGGTGTCAGTTCGTTAATGCATCCGATCCCGGAAGGGCTCGAGACGGACGACTGGGAAGGAATGAGCCGTTGGATTGCCACGCTACCCGTAACGGCATTCCTGATGCTCCTCGTTGCGTGGGGCGCCGGTTGTTTTGTGGGGGCGTGCATTGCCCGCTTGGTTGCGCCGCGAAGATCCATCTTGATCGGCATGTTGGTGGGAGTTCTGTTTACGGTTGCAACCGTCTTCAACTTGGTCGCCTTTCCACACCCGTGGTGGATGTGGCCAAGTGGGATTCTGGTTTGCCTCGTGGGTACCGCGTTTGGGACCCTCGCCGCCGCAGCGAAGGAATATCGGATTGCCACCACGTGCACCATCGATGCGCCAATCACTCGTGTCTTTCAAACATTGGCCAACATAAAGGAGTTTTCGAAAGCTGTGCCGGATATTACCAATATCCAATTCATGACCGAACAACAGTATGGCGTGGGGACCCGCTTCAAAGAGACTCGAATCATGAACGGCCGCGAAGCGACCACCGAGCTGCAGGTTACCGAACTGGTCGAGAACGAACGAATACGCATCGTTTCGGATGCTGGCGGCACAATCTGGGATACGGTCTTTAAAGTTCGCGATCAGAATGCAGCAGTCGTAATGGATATGCAAATGGACGCCCGCCCCTACAATCTGGCTGCCAGGCTGTTCGTTCCGATGATCCTCGGGATGGTAAGCAAGGCCGTCGAAGCAGACATGGATGCCGTGAAAACGTATCTTGAAAAGGACACGATCACGCCTCGCAGTCGGTGACGTCGCCACCTTGAACGAAGCTCGGTACTAAGTAAAAGTCCCCCAAGTGTTCCGTAGCTCCGAAAGTCATCCTACAGTCTACCGCTGGCCCATGAAACTCTGTGCCCTTAGCGTCTCTGCGCTAAAAAAAACGTGACACCGCAACCACGGCGACCTGCCAGCAGTCTCCTCCCACTCGGAGTATCTCCAGCACCATGCGCTCCAAACCCCGCATACCTCGAACCACCAAGTATTCGCATAAATTGCCACCGTCTCCCTTCGAAACGACGATTTGCGGGAAGCGGTGGCGTGTGAGTTGCTGATTCGAACGACTCGATGGCGTCGGAAACTTAATCGTACTTGCGTCGGACCAGCATGCCGGCGCCCAGTAGTCCCCATAGTCCAAGGGCGCTCATGGTGGGCTCGGGGACTGACTTAAGTACGACGTTGTCAACGTGTGCGATGGCGCTCAGCTCGTCCCCCATCACAAAGCGGATTTCGGGGTGATACACGTCGCCCATGAGCTGCTGCCATGAAACGGCTCCTCCCGTTTCATCGACCCAGCCGTTGGCGGTTGCTTGGGCGTCGGTCCAATTGGGATCGAACGTCACGGAATAGCTCTGCCAACTGTTGGCTGGAAACGCGTCTGCAACGTCCAAGTGCCAGCCGTTGAATGTCGCATCCTGATAGCGGAAGCGAACCAGCGTGTCTGCAAAATTCCCGATGTCGTACTTGGCGTCAAACGACAGCATCCATCCCGGGACGCCACCGTAATTTCCCGTGACGTCGGCCAATTCACTCGTCACACCCATATCAAAAACCGGCGGCGACAGATCCCGCCGTACGACGATCGAACTGGCGGGGTTGCCATCGGCATTGTCCCGCACGACCGTTGAGGACGTTGTGCTTCCTATCCAGCCGTTTGTGTCCCCGGCATCCCAATGTTCCTCATAGTTCGTGGCGGCACTGGCCACCCCGACAAACAAGCACAATACGCATGTTCCCGCACTTGCCATCAAGCTCTTTCGACTCACTGACATCTCGATCTCTCCAGAAAAAGTTCCGACTTCGACCAGTGGGCCTTGGTTGATTCGCCTTGACTGTTAGCACATTCGCCCACCATAGGAAGATTGCCACTTCCATTGTAAACTCGGACAGTATGAAAATAAATACTTTGGGGGGTGCCGCATTAGCTATAAGTGGTGGTTTTGTGGGAGATTAGCCTAGCTTCTAGTGCTTTGCGGTTCCTTGTGCCGTGAGGTGCTTGGGAGCACGTTGGCCGGTGGCGGCGAGAGTTTTGTTTTTGCTGTTGAGGGACCACCATGCTAAGATCCCCGTTTTTCTCCGCGACACGGCGAGGACGATGAGCGATGAGCAGAGCCCCGAAGGTCCGCCAAGAGCTTGATGAAGTCCTAATGACTGGGACGCTCAAGGAGGGGGATGCATTTGTCGCGATTTGCGATTGGCACGGACGAGTTCAGTGGTTGAGCAACAGCACGATCAAGACGCAGGTGGGGGACCTGGGTTGGTCAAACATGATTGACGGGGATGCGGAACGTTTTAAGGAGGCCTTTTCACGGACGGCGACGCTGCACGAGCGACACATCCTGGAGATCGAATCGCGTAATGGATTACGGTAT
>JAGQPD010000943.1 GCA_020426865.1 Planctomycetales bacterium | reverse complement strand
CCTGCCGGGCCCGAAGGGCCCGGTTTCGGCGCCCCGCGCCCCCAGGGCCGAAGGCCCGACGCAATTGTGTTACGCTCCAGCGCCGGGATCGTACTCGTACAAAGCATCGCCGTACTCGTACTTGTTGTCGTCGGTCGACCATAGTTCGACATTCGTTCCATTGCCGGCGCGATCATCGAGTACGACGAGTGGCATGCGGGTGTTCGACGCCAGCGCGTCATGCCTTTCGGCGTGGCCGCGTTACGGCTGCAGCATGGACAGCAGTGGATTTTTGGAGAATCTCTGCTTATCGCCGATTTGCCCGGCAGATTTGTACGAACACTTCGACGTTCGGCAAGACGTGGCTATTGGGATCAACGGTCCTACCAGTTTACGTAATGCGGCAGAAGAGGCTAAACTATTTGGACTACCCCCTTGAATGGATCTGCGGTCCCAGCGGCTCGATTGTGTTAGGAATTCCGTGGCGTCTACATTACTTCGACGGTTGCATCCATTGGCCACGGCCGCAAATCAGGGGTCGATGCTCGAATCTCCCGCATCTTCGCAACCATATTTCGCGAGTTCCGTTCAGGAACATGTCGACGGCGGTTTGACGGCGGCGAATCTAGACACGATGCAGGTGAATCTCGGCAAGCTCTGCAATCAAACGTGTTCCCATTGTCATGTCGACGCGGGTCCGGAGCGTCGGGAGGTAATGGCACGAGCCACGATGGAGGATTGTTTGGACGTAATCCGCCGCGTTGGAATTGCCAATGTCGACCTGACCGGAGGGGCACCGGAGATGAACCCTCATTTTCGCTGGCTGGTTGCGGAGCTAAAGGATACGGGCTGCCGAATCATCGATCGGTGCAATCTGACGATCCTGTCGACGCCGGGATTTGAAGACCTTGCAGCATTCCTGGCAGCCAATCACGTCGAGGTGGTTGCCTCGCTACCGTGTTATTTGGAGTCCAACACGGACCGGCAACGGGGAGATGGCGTATTCGCAAAGTCGATTGCGGCACTGAAGCGGCTGAATGCGTTAGGCTATGGCTACCACGATACGTCACTCGTTCTTTCCTTGGTCTATAACCCGATCGGTCCGCAGCTCCCTCCCAACCAAGCAGAGTTGGAAGCGGCATACCGGAGGGAGCTACTGCAGCGTCATGGATTGTCGTTTACTCGACTCTACACCATCACCAATATGCCGATCAGCCGATTTCTTGCCGAATTGCAGCAATCCGGGCGTTACGACGAGTACATGCAGCGATTGATCGACTCATTCAATCCACATACGCTCGATGGTCTGATGTGTCGACGTATGGTATCTGTCGATTGGCAAGGGTACCTTTTCGACTGTGATTTTAATCAGATGCTCGATTTGCCGATCGGTGGAGTTCAACGAACGCACATTCGCGATCTGGACGACGAAAAGTTGCAGCAGTTGCGAAGCCGTGCCATTGTGGTGGGGCGACATTGCTTTGGCTGCACCGCCGGCAGTGGTTCCAGTTGTCAAGGTGCGGTTGCGAATTGACGAAGATGTTCCGCGGTGACTCGCAAGCGACAGAGACTCGATTGCTTTTGTTT
>JAGQPD010000942.1 GCA_020426865.1 Planctomycetales bacterium | reverse complement strand
CAGCGGCACGAAGTCACGCTGCTTTTTGTCCAATTCGATCCCTGGCCACGGATAGCGTGTGCTCGCAAAGATACCGTACAACGCATAATAGTCGCGTGTTGTGAACGGATCGAATTTATGGTCGTGACAGCGAGTGCATCCCAACGACGTACCGAGAAACGCGCGTCCAAGGTTGTCGATCGTGTCCTCGTACGTCAGATGCCACGGGTAATCATCCACGCGCGAGCCAAATCGTCGTGCGTTGGCAAGATAACCGGTGGCAATGATCCGACGATGTCGCTGTTCATCCGTCGCAGCTTCGCCGGCTCGCAAGTCACCTGCCAATTGGTCGCGAACGAATTCGTCGAACGGCATGTCACGATTGAAAGCTTCGATCACCCAGTCGCGATAGCGATACATCTGCGGGACCGGATAATCCGAATTGTCGCCAGCCGTATCGGCATAGCGCACAATGTCCAGCCAATGGCGTCCCCAACGCTCACCGTATCTTGGCGAAGCCAACAACCGGTCGACCAAGTCACGATAAACAGCCTGCGGACTGTCGGCCCACTGGCGCACAAAACGTTCGACCTCTTCCGGGGTCGGTGGCAGGCCGGTTAAGTCGTAAGTGGCACGGCGGATGAGCACCCGCGGCTCGGCATCGCCCGCCGGCGTGAGGCCATGCAACTCCAATCGAGCGAGAACAAATCGATCAATCTCGCTTTGTGGCCAGTTGGCGTCCTTCACGGCTGGAAGCGACGGATCGACAATCGGTCGCAGCGACCAGAATTCTCGCGCCGCCGCCACATCAATCTGCTTTCCAGCGTGTTTCGTCGCCGTAGAACGTGGGTCGGGAGCACCGATCGTTACCCAATGCTCGAGATCCGCAACCTCCGCATCGGACAGTCTTTCGTCGGGAGGCATCTGCATGTCGTCATTCGTATAGCGAACCGCCTCGATTAACAGACTCTTGTCCGGATTGCCAGGAATGACAGCAGGCCCACTCTGCCCACCACGGCGAATCGTAGCGCGCGAATCGACCAGCAACTCACCCTGCAACTCTGTAGACTCGGCACTGTGGCAGGCATAACACTTTGTAGCCAGCAACGGGCGAACACGATTTTCAAAAAAGGTGAGGTCGTCTTCGCGGATCGACTCCGTGATACCGTCATACCGGCCCCGCCAAATCTCCATGCCCGAAAAATTCGCCGCCCCCCCCTTGCTCGTCACGACGAGTTCGTTGTTTCGTGGCGAAACGTACCATGGCCCCAGCTTCTCCCAATGGCCCTTCGTACCACTGTTGTAACGAGCGACCACCTGCTGCCCGTTGACAGAGATCGAATACTGCTCGCTATCGTTGTCTTCCCACACATAGAGAAACAGCGAATACGTTCCAGTAGGAATCTCTGTCAGTGTGATGCGGTTGCCTCCCCACCGGCTGCTACGGATCATTTGAGTTCGCTCAACATCCGTCGCGGGGATCAGCGAAACAGACTGATTCTCAAATGCCTTATCACTGCAAATGTACCGATGCGAACTCTTGCCTTCCCACTGATTCCCGTCGATCGTCACTGCCGGCCCATTCAGGTTCAATCCCCGAAAGAACTCGGGACCGGCTTCGGCCGCATCCATCGCAATGCTTGTGATCGTTCCAACCAAGCATCCAATAAATGCTCGAAATACAAGTCCAAGACATGTACGGCGATCACAATATCGTCTTGCCACGAAACACTCCTCGAACATCGCCATCGGCGAGAACGGCTTCCTGCCGCAACAGAAAGCACAGGTGCTTACAGTATCGCCGGTCTCCGCACTGCCCGCAATGTTGGCTGAAACGACATTGTACGTGGCCCCTCTCCCTCGTAAGGAGTTACGCCGAACACGCGACACACCCCTGTTGCACGTCGCTGCAACTCCTTATGGGGGACAGGGTTGGGGTGAAGGAGCAGCGGCGGGAGCAGCACCATTGTCGCAGCACAGGCCACCCGACGCCGGGAGCCTGATGCGAGACCGTAGGCAGATTCCAGCCGCGCTACCGATCTAGATAGACGCGGCATATCGGAAGCCAGCAAGACTGCGTCGCGGCGTAAGGCACTCGGCTGAGGAAATGCCGCGTTGGGCAGTGTCGAACAATCGTCCCGAGTGTTTCTGATTGGTCAAGAGTCAGCCCGTTCACCGCGACCACGTCGAGTCAGCCGACGCATACCTCGAACCACGAGGCATCCAAGTTGCGCCGCCGATCTCCTCCCCAGTCATCCCTGCTTGCCCACTTGAGTAGCGCGCCTGGAATTTTCCTCCAAGGGCCGAAGGCCCGACGCAATTGTGTTACGGTCCAGCGCCCAAATCGCAGTCGTACTAAGCAGCGCGGTACTCGTATTCGTCGTCGGTCGACCAGGGTTCAACATTCGGTATGCCTGGCATCAAGTCAAAGGGAACCGGGGCGCA
>JAGQPD010000033.1 GCA_020426865.1 Planctomycetales bacterium | reverse complement strand
TTCTGCCGACTCGCCAGGCAAGGCCATCATCGCTTCGCGAATCTTGGGCGGCTGACGCAAATCAGGTTGCTTGGAAGTATCGATACGTCCCAAATCAACCGCACCCAAACTGGCATACCACCACTTGTCGTAAATCTCGGTGTCCTGTTTATCGTCCGCCAGGTCACTGACCTGCGCCGCGTACAGCTCGGCTGCCTTCGCAAAGTCGGCAAACGCTTCATCGCGTCGGGCAACGAACTGCGAATCGTTGGCTAACTCGTAGCGATAGTCGTTTTCATCGAATTTTAGCGACGCCTGTGTGCACCACAATTGCCAGCTTTCTGGATACTCCATAATAGCCCGCTGCAAGACTTCGGCGGCAACCTGATATCCCCGTTCAATCTCGGCCTGTAGATCTTGTTTCTTGCGATTCGTGCCCGCCTTTTTCTGTTCGTCAGGTTCGCGCCACACCGTCGCCAAACTGGCGCGCATGGAATCGATCATCGTGGCCAACGTTTCTGGCTCTAACTTGTCCACTGAACCAAACACCTGCTCGATATCTTCCAGCCGATAGACTTCGGCCGTGCTATGACATGCCGTGAATGCCTTTACCAGTTTCTTCTGGTCGATATTCTCGATCGGAATCGCCCGCATGCGCGCGATCCACTGACTCAACTCCTGCAGATTCCGCACCTGCTTGCTGCGTGTCAATGGAATCTGTGCCGCGCGACTTTCATAACCGTACATGAACATGTACGAACTGGTACGCTGATTGGCTTCATTGGGATTGTGATTGCGACTCCACACATCCAAAAACTCGTTCGCCAACTGGTCGGCCTTTTCTTTATGAGCCGCGGCAAGCTGTTCAATGTACGGAAACGCCTCGGTTTCCTCGTTCACCTTTAGTAACAGTTGGGCAACCGTCATTGAATACTTGGGCCGCATCATGTCGTCGAGCATTGCCAGCCACTGGTCATCAGGACGTACTTTTAGCACATCGTCGGTACTGACAGGTTGGGCCTGGCCATTACCACGCATCGAGCGGTTGTACGAATCTTCGTAGTAAAAAATATTGCCGTACATATCACGCTGCAGACGCGGCCCACGCTGCGTCGACTCGTCGCGCAAGTAGGTAAACGCGGCCTCCTTCAACCAGTTATTGGCCAAGACGTTGAGCGCATCGCGCCATTGTCTTGCCCGTTCCGGCGCATGCTGCATTAACGCCTCGACGGCCGTTGATTGCAGTTGCAAACCTCGCAAGCGTTCCGTCGGATTGTGCGGATATCGTTGCATCCCGGTCGCCGTTGCCGTACCAATTGCCGCCAACAGCTCCTGTCCTCGCTTTTCGCCAGTCGTGAATGTCTCACGCAGCCACGCCTGCCCCAGCTCCTTACGAACCTTGGGTGCCAATTCAACGGCACGCTTGAGTGCCTCTTCCTTTTCGGCACTCACTCCATCGGACTTCTTCACGACTTCGTCATCCTGTACCCCGGCGTCCCCTTCTACCGCCACACCTTGTGCGAACGGATCGGTGACGACTTCCGCGACGGCAGCCCCATCACCGGTGTCGTCTGTCTCGCTCTTTTCATCGGCGGCAACCTCGTCGGCGTTCGCTTCGTTGTCGCCCTTATTCCCGTCGCTGCCTGTGACGGACTCGTCTTCCATCGCCAAGACAGCCTGGGTCACAAACCACGCTTGCTCCAGGTCCGCTGGCTTACTCTCTTCACGATACTTGGCCAGGTAATATCGCGACAACAGGTTGAGCCCTTCGCGATCGTGAGCTTCTTTGGCCTCGTCCATCTTCGGAAGAAAGTCACCGGCCTCTAACGTGCGACCTGCAGAGAATAGAATCCAAGCGGCCTGCCGCTTACTCAGGATCTTGCTTTTCGCCCCGTCGGCCACCGCTTCGTCCAGTTCATTCAACAGACCGTCCAGCACACTGCCCGTTCGCAGCGACGTGGTGAGAATACGCCCCAACTGCTGTGATTCGCTCTTCTGCAAACCCTTCTTCGATGGACATGCCAGGGCGATTTCGAGCACATCATGAGTCGAAAAGACATTTTGTTCCAGCATCAATGGGTCGCCACCCCCCTGCACTTGCATGATCGTCTGCATCGCCATCGCAACGGCCATCGGATCCTGATCGGCAAACATTTCGGGCGACAGCTGTGGCACATTTCCGGCATTTTGTTGCGGTTGCGGCCCGACGGCCAGTTGTGTCAACAGATGCTTGTACGCCGGCTCGCGCTGTTTTTCCGGCAATCCGGCGAAGAACTCTCGCACCTTTTCCCACTGACCAAGCGTTACGTGCCGCTGAAACAATTCAAGCTTCTTCTTCACCCAAGCTTCGTGCTTTTGTTCAGCCTCCTGCTTGCGTTTGGCTTTCTCCGCTTCCACCTTGGCCTGCTCTTCGGCTTTCTCTTGGGTGGCTGCCTCGTCGGTTGCTGCCTCGTCGGTTGCTGCCTCGTCGGTTGCTGCCTCTTCGCCCGCCTTTTCCTTCGTGGACTGCTCCACCGTGGTTGCCTCCTCGGTCGATTCCTTCTCCGCCGCACCTTCATCTTTCGCTTCTGTATTATCGTCGGCGGCATCATCTTTATCCGCGGCCGGGTCGTCGTTTGGCTCCAGCTTTGGCTCGGGCTCCAATTCGGGTTCCGGCTTGGACCACTGGCGCAGGATGGCCGATGGGCGACGATCGAACTTCAATTGTTGGAACATTTGCAGCAACTTGTCGTCCGTCGACGACGATTCACTAGCATCACCTTCGGTCGCTTCGGCAGCGGCCGCGATCTGCGCAGCCACGTCCGCGTTGCCGACGTCCACTGAGATCTCGCTGGTGATGATCGCGCCGCTCGGCAGGACCCGGACGGCCCTAACCTGACCAGCGACATCGGCCGTGGCAATCATTAGCAAAACGGCAGCAGCGGTAAAGCAGCAAATCGTCCAACGCATCGCGCAATACTCCTACACTCAAAGAATTCAAACGCGCAACCGTTCCAGCGTCACAGACTACACCGGTAACGGGTACACCAAGACCGGCGTGGACAGCATGAAGGCCGTCCAGCGCTGGTGGCTGGTGCGTACCCAAAGCGCTGGTATTAGTATAACCAGTGGGCGCACGAGAATCGCCCTAATCCGAAGAATAAACGCCTAGGCGCCACCATCGTCGGGCGGCGGACCAGAGCTGGCACCACGTGCGTCGCTCGGTTGTTGACCTTGACCTTGACCCTTGCCTTTTCCTTTGCCGCGACCGCGACCTGAACCGCAACCCTTTCACTGGCTGGGTAGTGGCAAGCCCTGCAGGTCGCTCAAATCCATTCGGGCCAAGCGGACGGCTGATTCAAGGTTTTCCTGGTTTCGCTTGGCGTCTTCTGCCTGATCCGCGGCATTGGCCCGTTCGGCCAACAGGCGAAACGACTGCCGGGCTGCATCGATCTGAGGCTCCCATTTCTCGGGTGCCTGTCCCTCAAGTCGCATCAACCAGGTCATATAGTACTGAGAACTGGCCAAGGCCTCACGAACCTCCACGCCAAAGGATGTTTCGTCGAGCTGGTCCGCCTTCAGTTCATCGAGCAAGGCTTCCAGGCCGGTATTGGCAGAAGGCAATTGGCTGGCCAGCATTTGTGCCTTGGCATGCTCCAATCGAAGTCGTCGCAATTGATCGATCTTGTCCCGCGGAATCTGTTCGATTGCCGCTCCGTACAAGTCAGCCGCTGACTGCCAGTCCTCTGTCTCAACGGCACCTTCTGCCCGACGTGTCAAATCCGCGACATCGTCCAGCATCATCTGTCGTTGACCCGGGCCGTAATGATACAGTCCTGTGAGAATTGGCAACAATAACCAAAGAACGATTGCCAGTTTTCGCATTCTCGGGCTCCTGTGTTAAATCGAGTCCCTACGCACGCCATTAGGAACATGTATGGTAGCAATCTTGCGCCACGGGAACAAGTCAAAGTCAAACTTGAGCGGTATTCGCGGATAAACCTGTCTGGCCGGTATTGCCAGCGGAGGCACGACGCCGGACGCCAGGCCGCCAGGCGGTACCCCAGAAATGCAGCGCCAACGGCAGAAGAGCGAAAAAACCGCCTCCGACCCCCAACGCAATCAGCGCGTATTCGCGCTTTGTCAGTTTTTCCAGCGGGTTGGTGCGCCCCATCTGCGCTAGCTGTTCAATCAAATCGCTGGAAAGGTGGCGTTCGTTACCGTTGTGGTAGGAACCGCCCAACCGAATCGCGACCTGTCGCAATAAGGAAACCTCCTGGCGCGAATTCCGGCCGTTAATGAACTGCCCCTTTTGCGGATCACCAACTCCCACAACCACAACCCCTTCGATCGATGCCGGCAATTTCGGCATTCCCGTTGGCGGTACCGAATCGCCGTCACTAACAATGACAAGTCGCGTGCTTCGGGGGTTCCAGTGCCGAGAGATCTCGGCGGCCACTTCCAATCCCGCGAACAGATCGGTCTCACCCACATCAAACGCGTAGTACATTGGCAAATCCGTGAGCATGTTTCGCACGACTTCGACATCCTTCGTGTCGATCACCACCGGCTTCGCACCAGTGTAAAACGCAACCACGCTCAAACGATACTGCTCGATCGGCACTCGCCGAAAAAACGACTCCAACACCTCCTGAGCTCGATTCGTGCGTGACTTGTCCAATTGCGGGCCCGCGTCGTGCAATCGCATGCTCGGCGAAACGTCCAACAACAGGACAATATGCTGCTGCTCCTTGTCCGAGACGACTTCCGCCTTGTGAACCTTGGGTGCCAACTGCCAAAGCGTAATCAATGCCCACGTCATCGCGGCCATTCCGATCGCCTTCAACAAGGTCGCCAATGGTACCCAGACTCGCGGACGTTGGTTTGGCCCAAAGGCCAATTGCCCCAACTTTCGCGACCGTTGCGCATGCAACAACTCCGCGGCCAACGCCAGCAGGAATACGGCAAGGGCAATCAACTCCGCTACCACGGCGTATACCTCAACCCGAATTGTGCGAGTAGACTCAACCCCAACAGCGACAATCCAGCAACGGAAAACGGCGCGTAAAAATCCATCGACTCCGCCACCGACTTTTCCAAACGAGCCTGTTGCATTTCATCAATCCGTCGGAACACTCGATCGAGCGCCTCAACGTCGCCTGGCACGAACACTTCGCCACCGGTGAGTCCCGTGATATTGACGATCTGATCCGGCGCGCTTCCTTCCGCGATATGCACGGCGTAGACGATAATGCCATTGCCGGAAAGCTCCTTGGCAATCTCGAGATCCCGATCGCCAGAGAGATCCGAACTGTATCCATCGGAGATCAGCACGATCATGCGATCCCCTTCTTCGCGAGCCACCAGCACGTCCTGGCATGCCAATAACGCTTTACCGATCTCCGTGCCGCCAAACCAGTACGGGATTTTTTCTGGACGCATGAATGGCGGGGCGCAGCGAAACGCCGAGATATCGGAGGTTAACGGAATCCAATGTAACACATTGTTCCCAAAAAACGTCAGTCCAAATGCATCCCCTTCTCGGTAGTCAAGAAAATCGTTGATCGCCTTCATCGAGGCATCGTACCGAGTCCCCTCGCCGAACGACGCGGTCATACTTCCTGACACATCCACGCAGAATTGAATGTTCGTAAGCGATCGCTTCATTCGCGGCTCGCTCAATTGCAGTGGCCCACACAGCACCAACACAATGCATAACAGCAATAGCGCTGGTAGCATTTCGATACAACCCAACAGACCTCGCAACCATCGCCCTTGCCGTTGACGTCCAAAGTCAAATGGCAGGACGACGCGTCGTCCTTCGCGGACCCACGGCCACGCCAGCAACAGGACGGGCAACAGGCACAAAAGTCCCATGATCACAAACGGCGCACGGAAGCTCATCGCGACATCCCCGCAAATGCGTCATCAAAATCGTCCGCCGGCAGTTGCTCGTACGGCTTCAACAGTGCCGCCACATCAACGTCGCCATTACGATTGGGGTTATGCAACCAATTCTCCATCTGTAATAACAACGGCGACGATTCGGGATGCTGCCGCAGTCGCATGATGGCATCGGCCGCGGAAAGATCGTTCCAACCAAGTCGCCGCCGCCAATATGCAATCAACACGCGTTCGAGTTGGGCATACTCGTCCGTCGAAAGTTTGCCGCGGATCCCCCGCTGCACCAGTGGCCGGAGACGTTGCGCTAACGTTAACGGTGTGGAGCTTACGCCGCCCTCCTCACTGGGCCGTTTTCGAACAAACATCAATGCAAGAAACACCAGCATCCAGACAACGCCACCGGCGATCAGTAGCAGTCGGTAACCTCCCAATCCACGGACTCGCTTGCTACCCAACGCATGCGGCTGCACCTGCCCCTCTTCCAGCAGCGTCGTGACTTCCACCTGCATTGCCGGCAATTCGTCGCGCTGACTTCCATCTGGATTCCGCAAGTAGTCGCTCACATTGTATGTGCCGGGCTCCAATGCATAGAACTGCAAGGTATACCGATGGGCGGTGCCGTGCGGATAAACATCGATAATGCGCGTGATCGCCACGGCGTGAGGGTCCTCCAGGGGCGCAACGATCAATTCGCCGCCAGGTATCACGACTTCCTCCAGCGTCACCGGCATACCGACCGTGGTTTGTCGTGATGATGTCTCCGCCGCGTTGGTCGAGGATACGAATCCAAGTGTGACTACCGCAAGTGATATCAAAGACCTCAAAGCCGTCGTCGCACGCGTTGCGTCGCATGAAACAGAATCAATCCGTCGCACCTGCATGGCTATCGAGCTCCTTTTCCCAGCAGACCACGGGACTGCATGAAATGTCGCAGGCGGTGGGCAACGGGCTCGTCCGTCGATAACAACAAATGATCGATCCCGGCTCGACGAAGTTCGCGTTGTGTTGTCTCTTGATCCAACCATCGGGCACGACCGTGGGTAACGAAATGGCGACCTGTTTCGGCCTCGGTCGCCCGCATCAAACCTGCCCCGCGCAACCCCGCTTCCGCCGGGTCTCGCAACTGCAATACCACACAGTCATGTTTTTGTCCCATTGTCTTGAGTACCGGCAGGGCCGTTTGATCGTGGAGGTCACTGAGCACAATCACGAGTGCCCGTTGCTTGATCCGCGAGTTCAATTCCAGCAATCTCTTTCCCAGAGTCGTTGTTTCGTCATAGCGAAAACGACGCACCTGATGCAACCACTGCATCACCTGGTCCCGCGACAGACTCGGCTGATGCTGCAAGTACGTGTCCCCCACGCCAATAATGCCTACGGGACTGACACGATCCAAGCATGCAAACGCAACGCCCCCCGCGACATGTACCGCCACGGCGTACTTGCTACGCGGCAGGGAACTGACAGCCATCGACGCCGAAGTATCGAGCATCAGATAGGCGGGCATGCGTTTGGGGGCTTCGTATTCCTTGATAAAAACACGCCCGGTTCGCGCGGTAACTCGCCAATCGATGGCCTTGATCGGATCGCCATATTGATACGGCCGTGATTGCACGTATTCCATCCCCGACCCGAGGTACGGCGAACGATCGGTCCCGTAAGCGAGATTATCTGCCAGACGCTTGATGGCAATGTAGAACTGCCGGGCATCCAGGGTATCGCCGGTTTCAAGATAACCTTCCACGTGCAAGGAACTCCGTGCAATTGTCTGGGGCGGGTTTTCGGCTAGCGGGGACGGGCGGGAGCGGCACCCATTTCACCCAACAGTTCCTGCAACACCTGGGCGCCGGTCAGACCGTCGGCCAAAGCTTCGTAGTTCAGCCGGATGCGATGCAGAATCACGTCTTCCGCCAGCGCGAAGAGATCTTCGGGAATCACGAAGTCGCGGTCATGAATCAAGGCCCTGGCGCGCGCCGCCTTGACCAATGCGATACCTGCCCGCGGACTAGATCCCAGCTCAATGTGTCGATGATCGCGAGTCCGCCCGACTACTTCAACCACGTGATCCAGGAATGTGTCGCTCACGTACACATCCTGCACAGACTCCATCGCACGCACTAGGTCGTCTGGACCGCCTACAGGGTCGTCATCGAGGATATCGAATTCCGTACGGGCCACCGCCCCTTGCTCTTCGCGACGGACACCCAAGGCCGCATTGCGACGCAGGACCTCCTTCTCTTCGTCCGGTGTCGGATAGATCAAACGATGGCACAGCATGAAGCGGTCGAGTTGCGCCTCTGGCAATTCAAATGTGCCGGCTTGCTCGACCGGGTTCTGCGTCGCGATGACAAAGAACGGCTGCGGCAGGCGGTGGGTGACACCGTCGACGCTCACCTGGCCCTCGGCCATGGCCTCGAGCAACGCGGACTGGGTGCGCGGCGTGGCGCGGTTGATCTCGTCGGCGAGGAGGATGTTCGTGAAGACCGGGCCGCGGACGAAGCGGAAGCGCCGCTCGCCGCTCACCGCGTCCTCTTCGAGGACGTCGGTGCCCGTGATGTCGCTCGGCATCAGGTCGGGCGTGAACTG
>JAGQPD010000941.1 GCA_020426865.1 Planctomycetales bacterium | reverse complement strand
AGGATTTTGTAACTTGCCACCAGAACGTCAGACGTCACGGGGGACGGAGAGTTGGTCATCCATTCCAGCAAACGCCGCAAGCCGTCCTCCCGTGCATGTCATTGTTCAAGTCAGCCGCTGGCGCGGCGGATCCCCTCAGTCTAATGATTTCTGGCTTTGAAGCCACGTTTCCTTGTTGGAATTTCTTTCCCTTCCACAAGGAGCCGATTCATGGCAGTTTCGAAGCATTTTACCGGCAAGCTTTACCAGCGGATGAGTGACGACCTGCATTTGGCAGGCATGGGAGAGCGGACGCACGAGGGTTACTTGCGGGCCGTCCGGCAACTGGCCGAATACTGCCGGCGTTCCCCCGATCGGATCACGGAAGCCCAGCTGCGCCGTTACTTTCTTCATCTCAAGAATGAACGCCACTTTGCCACCGGCTCGATGCGTGTCGCCTACAGCGGCATCAAGTTCTTCTACACACGCAGTTGCCGACGCGAATGGCAGACGCTCAGTTCGATGAAGATCCAGAACGTCAAGAGCCTCCCGGAGGTGCTCACGATCCCGCAAGTGCACCGGATCATCGACGCTTGCACCACCGAGCGGATGGCCGTCTACTTCTGGACGGTCTACTCACTCGGCTTACGCCTGCAGGAAGGGCTCAACTTGCAAGTCGGGGACATCGATGCGTCGCGTGGTCTTGTTCACATTCATCGCGGCAAGGGAGCGAAAGATCGCTACGTGCCCATTCCGACCACGACGCTGCAATGGCTGCGACGCTACTGGACAACCCACCGGCATCCTGCTTTTCTCTTTCCAGCCGAAAGTCGCGATCATCTTGGCGCGCCCACGGCCAAGACGCCCATGAGTATGACCGCCGTGCAAGGCGCCATGAAGCTCATCACGCGCCAGATCAATTTCGGTAAAAAGGTCTCCACGCATACGCTGAGGCATTCCTATGCAACGCATCTGCTCGAAGCCGGGGTCTCGTTGCGCATCATTCAGCAGTACATGGGACATAGCAGCTTGCAGACGACCATGGTCTATCTGCATTTGACGGATGTCGCCACGGCCGATGCCCGCAAGACGATCGAGAAGATCTTTCGGCGAGCGTTGCCGTAGACCATGTCGTCGGTCGCCGCGGCGATCCGGCAGCACGCAACCGCTTACTTGCAGCAGTTTGGCGATCGAGTTCCCTTGGGACATCGGCGTGTGATCGACGCGATCACGCGTTGTCGTACCGGAGAACTGGGACATACGGTCTATCATTGCGATCACTGTGATCGTGAGCATTGGGTTGGGCGGTCCTGTGGCAATCGCCACTGCGCGACTTGCCAAGCCGACAAGACCGCCGATTGGCTCGCCAAACAAGCCCAGCGTTTGCTGCCGGTTCAGCATTTCCTGGTCACCTTCACGGTTCCCGAGGAACTGCGACCCACGCTGCGCGATCATCAGCAAGCTGGCTACGATGCGCTATTTGCGGCCGGCAGCCAAACGATTCGCAAGTTGCTCGCCGGACGTTGGCTGGGAACCTCGAAGGTCGGCTTCTTCGGCGTGCTCCATACCTGGGGAAGAGACCCGCTGGTCTATCATCCTCATGTGCACTTCGTCGTACCTGGCGGCGGTGTGAGCGAAGACGGAGCCAAGTGGCTCGCGACGCCTACCAACTTTCTCTTCCCCGAAGCCTGTGCGGCCGTCATTTATCGAGCCAAGTAGTGCGAGGCGCTGCAAAACGCCGGGCTCCTCAAGGAGGTTCCGCGGGATATCTGGCAACGTCGCTGGCAAGTCGACGTCCAACCCGTCGGTGACGGACAAGCTGTGCTCAAATACTTGGCACCCTACGTTTACCGTGTCGCCATCAGCGATCGTCGCATCGTCCACGTCGATGAGCATTCGGTCACCTTCCGCTACACGCCGTCGAAGTCCAAACAAGAGAAGCGGCGCACCGTTGACGGCCATGAGTTTGTCCGTGGTTTTCTTCAACACGTTCTGCCGCGTGGTTTCCAGAAAGTCCGTCACTACGGCTGGATGAATGGACACCGACGTGTCACCCTGGACTCCGTCCGATGGCTCGTCTGGCTCTTTCTCGGCTGGACCTATTGGCTAGGCAGCGGACATGCAGCACCCGATCCCATTCCCGGAACCGGGCCACGCTGTGCACGTTGCGGAAAACTCATCCGCGTTGTCTACCGTGTCGAACCGCGATCCACCGCGTTCACCGAACACGCCCCCGCCTACCGTGACACCGGATGAGCAACTCGCATCGCCTTCTCAACCCGCGTGCAAACCATCCACGACAAGCAACCCTCTTGGCCGTGTCTGCCACCGTTCGCGCTGAACGCCGTCACGAGCAACAAAGTGGTGACAATTTACTGTCTTCCATGCCATATCATCTTATCAACAGATGCGGCGATGGACCTGTCATCGCCAAAGCCGAGGCGGTTGCCACACGTCACGCGGTTGGCCGAGCCCCAAGACGCTTCCCCACGATGAAGCGTTTCCCATAAGAGACCCCGCACAAAGTCCAGCCGGGCTGCTTGAACCGAGGATTTGAGCTTCGGCTGCGCGAAGTCAAATCCTTACTTGTTATCCATTTTCTTCGCTGTCTATTGCTCGTATAAGTTTTGCAGGAACTCCACCAACGATGGTATACGGATCAACATCCTTGGTTACTACTGCACCAGCAGCAACAACCGA
>JAGQPD010000940.1 GCA_020426865.1 Planctomycetales bacterium | reverse complement strand
CGCGGGGACATCCTGGTGCGTCAGGAGGACCTGCAGGGGGCATTGGACGCCTATCATCATTCCCTGAGCTGCGACGATGCGGCACCTGAGATCCGGATGGAGATTGCCGAGCTTTATCGTCATCGTGGCGACCCACGACGGGCTTTGTCGACGCTCCAGCGCTTGGCTGATTTCTACGATCTTGACGAAAAACCTTGGCGGATCGACGAGTTGGAAGGGCTCGCCTACCAGGCTTTGGATCGGCACGACGAGGCGGTCGAGCATTTCGAAGCGGCGGCGGCACGGGGTGAACCATCGGGTGCACTCCTGTTGGCGATGGCCAAATCACAACTCGCCCTCGGTCATTGGGAACATGCGCGATATTCGGCCGAGCAAGCGCGCGAGAGGCAGCCCGAGCTGGCAGCAGCAGCGGACCGCGTGCTGGGACAAATGGCGGTAGCTCGCAGCCAACCGCAAGCTGGCGTGCATCGCTAGCCGCGAATTTTCGTACAATCCGTGCATTCGTTTGGATCGTGCTGTCCGTCTGCTTTGGGCCCGGGCAAAAGTTTTGATCCCTATTTCGCCGAACGATTTCCATAGGTGAGCGGGACCTTGGAATCCGGCATGGCGGAGGTCGCTTGTCGTTACCATGCCGTCCACGCATTTCGCTTGACTGACCGACAAGCGTAACGTAGGCTTTCGTGTCAAGTATGCCTTTCTGACAACGGTTGGTTAACAACAACAAGGTTTGCCTGGAACCCACACATGCCTACCACTGCCGACAACAGCACCACTCCCATGGGCGACCAACCAATCATCAGCCACACGCAACCGTTCGTGGACCGTCGCAATACGCCGGTGGCACCGGCGGTCGAGCGACGCCAGTTCGCCAACAGCTACGACGGATTATCGTCACAAGCTAGGGAGTTGGCACAGGCGATTGACCAATACAAGGTCCGCCATCGCCGCCGCTTTATCACGTTTGAGGAAATGCTCAGCGTCATCGAGTCGTTGGGGTACCATAAGGGATCGTAGGTCCCTCATGCTTCACTCATCACCGGCGCCAAGACCCGATGCGATTGCAGGACCCCCAGAATCCGATCATGCTCATCGGTAACAACCGCCATCTCCGCCTCTTCGTCCTGTAAGTGGAATGCCGCGGCGATATGGGAGTCGCTGGCCCGCACCTTTGCCAATGGCCTGATCGCGCGTGTCCAATCCATACGAGACAAATGGGCCTCGATGACCCGCACGTAGCCGATCGGCTCACGACTGACGGAATCGGTCACGAGGAGATGAGGCGAGCGTTCACGGCGGGCCAGTCGAATCAATTCGGCAAGGCTCGACCGATTCGTCACACTCGTCATTCGAGCGGGCAGGGTCGAGTAGGCCTGGGCGGTGTTATTGGCCATGTCCAACATCGCATGAGCGACGCGACGCTGCGATGGGTGCAGGATTCCGGCAGCGTGCCCTTCTTCCAATACCCGGCGCAATTCCTCCCGCGCCAGCCTCAACCGCAGGAATTCGGGCGATTCCCCCAATACATACTGCAACAATCGCCCGAGCATCCACAATAGCAAGGCAATCGGCGAAAAGACCACGACGCACAACAAGAACAGTGGGCCGCTCCATCGCAAAAGCTTGTTGGGCGCCTGGAAGAACAGATTCTTGGGGAGCAGCTCGCCGTAAATAAACACAATCGGAGTTACCAACATCGGGGCGACCAATTCCGCGGCGGCGTGCCCCGTCCCCAGCACACCTTGCGTCCCCAAGACGACAGCCAACGACGACAAGTAATTGGCAATGTTGTTTCCAACCAATGTCGTGGCGACGAACAGCGATGAATTGTTCGTCAACCACAACAATCCTTGCGAAACCCGATCTCCACTCAGCCCATCCATCGCCAGCCGCACGCGGGTCGCACGATAGAATCCCGTCTCCGAGCCGCTAAAGAAGGCACTCATCGCGAGCCCACACGCAAACATCGCGCCTGCCACAGCAATCATGTTCGCGGCT
>JAGQPD010000939.1 GCA_020426865.1 Planctomycetales bacterium | reverse complement strand
TATGCGATGGGAAACACTCACGCTGTTGGCTCACGGAGCGTTCGTGACGATGATCGACAAGACCGCGTTCGACGGATCTCTGGATCCGGTGGCCTACGAGCGCATGGGCCGAGTGTTGGCTGAAGCCAGGGCGAAACGAGAACAGTTCGGACACAGACCGGTATTCGACGTGGGTCTGTACTTCAGTAGTCGAACCCGCGATTGGATCGGCCGCGAAGAACCGGCGAAGTACTTTCACAGCTTTCAGGGCGCTCATCAGGCCTGCGTGATGGAACACCTGCAATTCGGAGTCATCCTCGACGAAAACGCGACGCATGATACGTTGCGACAGTTTCCCGTGGTGTGTCTTCCGAACGTTGCGATCATCTCCGAGCGGGAGGCCGACTTGTTTCGTCGCTACGTTCGTGAGGGTGGCAATCTATTGATCACCGGACAACCTGGCCAATTCGACGCGTGGGGAAAACCGCGGGAGACGTCTGTTGTGGAGGACCTAATCGGTGCGAGTGCAGTTGCGAGGCTGGAATCGGAAGACAATTGGATCAGTCTCGGCGGCGTATCGTCGGGCGATCGTCACGCGCAGGTCGTTGCCGGTGAGCTGCGCCCTGAATGGCCGTTCCTGGTCAAAGGCCCGGCCACGATTTATCAACCCACGACTGCCACTCCGCTCGGCAAACTCCACAAGCCTCACCGTACGCTGCGTCAACTGGAAGGCACCATGGGCACCGAATGGCCGATGAGTCCCGATGAATCGGTTGGCCCTGCCGTATGCATCAATCATTTCGGAGAGGGGATGGTCGTGACCTGTGCCGGTTCGCCCGACTATGCAGTGGCGAGCGAACATGCTCTGGCCGAAGATCGACTGCTGTTTCGCAATTTGTTTCGTTCACTGAAGACCAAGCGCCGAGTTGTCGTCGAGGGGCCCGCCAACGTCGAGGCCGTTATCACGGATGATGCGAACACACGGACGTTACGAGTTCATCTGCTGGCATACAACGCAACGCCTCGCACAACTCCCCAAAAAAACCGCCCCTACGTATTACCTGGGATGATCGAGGAGCCACCCATCTATCGAGTTACAATTTCAGCGGACATGCTGCGCTCCGCAACGGCAACCCATCCGTCAACGGAACTCATTGTGGCCGGGAATACGGTTGCAGCCACTATCGAAGACATACACGAAGTCATCCTGCTAAAATACTGAAGAACAGAGGGTAAAGGACACTGTGTTGGCACAACGTAGAATCCCACGACTCTCCTATCGTTTTGCGATCGGCACAGGCATGCCATCGGATCATCGGCAGTTCTAGGTTGCGGCGACGGCCAGTTCACTTTTTTTTGGCAGCCTCGTCTCGGCAGCGCGTCGAACCGAAAGCAAGAGGCCAGTCGCTGCTGATTCGCTTTGGCTATTCTGGTTCCGTTTTCCGCACTATCGCTAGGTACAATGGCCATCGCCACGTACATCGACGAGGTGTCGATACCATCACTCATTGGTCACGACCTCCAGTGCGTAACGGAGCTCCGCGTCGCCCTAGGTCCGATGCTTTGTGGTTCGAGGTATTGTGGTCATGAGCCATGCGGTTGCGCGAAGCCTTGCCGTTGTTCTAATGCCGACAGCAATATGTTCCACCACCGGTGTGCCGAGCCCAACCAACTCATCGTTACGATGTCCCAACCGGGTAGGAATGCCCAGGCGAAAGGACACGGCGTAATGGCATGCGACACCACAACTGGCGGCGTCCGAGATGAAGAGTCGGCCGAAACGTAGCCCCTCAACAATTCGACGGGCCAGCAACAGTGCTAGTGCACTGTCCAGACAAAAAACGGCGTGCGTCATTCTTACCGCCTCAAATCAGAACCTCGCTCGTGAGCGTCTGGGAGAGAAAAGGTGATTGGACGCACGCCAGCTCCTAGTCCGAACAATGCATGAGGCAAAACTCTTCACCTCAGCGGAGGAGACGGACTGCTCAAATGTAGACCCTCTGCTCAAATGTAGACCCTCTACGATTTGGG
>JAGQPD010000938.1 GCA_020426865.1 Planctomycetales bacterium | reverse complement strand
TGTGGAAAAGGCTGTTGAATGGAACAAGAAGCACGAAGGGGTCACAATGACTGTCGTCACACACGCAGCCGAGATCACTGACCAATGAAGAGCGATTGATATGCTAACAATGAACAGATGCAATACGCTTGGTTCGTAGCAATTTCGTCCAATGAAGAGCAATACTTTGTGGTTCGAGGTATTGTCAGCTTGTTTTCTCGCCTAATACTTTGTAGTTCGAGGCATTCTGGCCGGGCAACGTTTTATCAGTCATCGAGGGCCGAAGGCCCGGTCGGGTCGCCGAGGGATGAGGATGTGAATGACCACTCGTACCCAGTCGATGGCCTGGGCTGTGCAAACCAACGATTTGGTAGCGACTCAATTTGAAGTCAAGGCGATAGTCTTGAAAACATGACGAGATTTTGTTAGCACTCCCCTCCAATAGTAGGCATTTTCTGCTTTCACTCTTGTTTCAACGCAGGCGCAGCGAACGCAGAGTCCTGCGACGATCAATGGAACTCGGTGTCTCAGCGACTGTGCTAAAAAATTCTCTTGCGGAGCGATGTCATTTCATTCTTGCGATCGGGTTAGCACATCCCACCCTTTTGAGTCGGTTTGGTTTCGATTGTGAGGCTTGACCGAGAGTTTCGCTAAAGGGTAGGGTTTGAGAACGACGACATGACGGACCAATACGATCGTCCTTGGAAAGAAGCGTTGGATGAATTCTTGCGGGGTTTCATGGAATTGTGTGCGCCGATGACGTACGCTCAGATTGATTGGAAACGTGGCTATCCGATGTTGAACAAGACGTTGCAAAAAACAAGTCCGGTGAGCGATGCTGGCGTAAGCGTTGTGGACACGTTGGCAAAGATGTGGGCATCGACCAGGAACGAATCCGCACTGCGTTCCGCTTGCTCGTTTGGTGCATGAAATCAAGCCCCGGGTTCGAGCTGGATTTTCAGCGAGGCGTTGAGACGGGGATCAAGCAAGGGATTGAAAAAGGGGTTGGGCAGGGCGCAGAGTAAGGCAAACGAAAATCGATTGGGTCGATACTGGAGGTGCGATTCGTAAAGGTCCTGCTGGAGATTCTGCAGCGTTTCGGGCCAAGTTGCCGGTCCTGTCTTCCGGCGAGAACGCCCAATGATGCGACATTTCCCGAAGCAATCCAGCACGGCGCAAAAAGTTACGCGGACGCAACTGATTTACTGGCGGGACGACGCCATTTTTCTCAACTCGTCCAGCTCCTGCGTTAATCGATGTCGCAGCGGGCTTTCAGGTCGCAGCTCTTCCAGTAGCTCGTCGGCCTTGGCGAACTGATCGTCATTAAAGTCTGTCTTCGAGAACAACTTGCGGAAACTACGCTGAACTTGCGCTTCGGTCAGCACGTGGCGGGCTCCTTGTTAAATATACCTCAATCACCCCGGTAGTAAGAAATCTATATCGGATTGTAAGATAAAGTGTTGGGGCAGTTCAATACTATCACCACCATTATTGCGTGATTTGCCCCAATTCTTCGACCAAAGCACGTACCGTAGCGCGAATCTGGTCTTCTGTGTGCGTCGACGTAATGAAGAATCTCAGTCGTGCCGCTCGTTCTTCCACGGCGGGATACAAGATGGGTTGGACGTTGATGTCGCGAGCATAGAGGCGGCGAGACAATTCCAGGCAGTGCAGCGAATTGCCCAGAATCACGGGTACAACGGGAGTCCCCTGGCTCGTTCCCGTATTCAAGCCGTGTTTCCGGGCCAATTCCAGGAACAAATTCGCACGGGCCCGACACAATTCCGCACGTTGGGGTTCGCGTTGCAATAGTTGCAGCGATGCCAGTGCCGCGGCGGCATTGGATGGCGGAATACCGACGCTGTACACAAAGCCGGGGGCGGTGTACTTGAGGTATTCGACGAGCGCATGCTCTCCCGCGATGTACCCGCCGCAGCTACCGAATGATTTGCTGAGGGTCCCCATCCAAATGTCGACGTCGGACGGGTCAACACGAAAGTGTTCGCCAATTCCACGGCCGTGGGCTCCCATCGTGCCCCTCGAATGTGCTTCGTCGACCATCAACCAGCACTGGTGGCGTTTTTTTACCTCGACGAATTTTGGCAAGTCGGGAAAGTCGCCGTCCATGCTGTAAACGCCCTCAATGGCGATTAGCACGCGACGGTACTCATGGCGCAATTGCTGTAGCAATTCATCGAGTGCATGCCAGTCATTGTGGGGAAATGCCCGGCGGCGGGCGCCCGATAGGATGGAGCCTTGCACGATACTATTGTGTGCCAAGCTATCGTGGAGGATCAGATCGCCGTTTCCCATCACGTGCCCGATGACCGATTCGTTGGTCGAATGCCCGCCGACGAAGACAATGGCATCGTCGGCACCAATCCAGTCGGCGAGTGCCCGTTCCAGCTGCCCGTGAATTGGCTTTTCCCCCGATACCAGCCGGCTGGCCGATACGCTCGTTCCGTACGTGTCGATGGCCTGTTGTGCGGCCTTGCTTACGACCGGATCACCCGACATCCCCAAATAGTTGTAACTGGAAAAATTGATCAATTGACGCCCATCGATCAGCGTTGTATCTCGAGTGACGCTTTGGTGGACGTTGAAATAGGGGTTGGCCATACCTGTCGACTGCAGGTCGGCCATGGTTTGTTTCAGCCGCAGGTATTCCGGCATCGCCGCAAAATGAAAATCCCCCTGGGCGACCTGAAAGTCATCGGGCCGTTTCGTCAGGACGATGGGATCGGTCCCCAAATGTTGCGCAATTGCCTCGGCGACTTCCTGACAGGTTTCAATCTTACCGAGCACATCTTCGGGAAACCGCCCGCCGTAGGTCTCTTCCAGCAGGTTTGCGACCTCGAGGCGTTCCAGGGAATCGAGCCCAAGTTCCACGATATTCGTATCGGGCGCCAGGCTTCGCACCCGTTCCTTGCCGACGAGCCGCACCTTTTCGTAAACATGTTGCAGAATGGCGGTGGTCGTGCCAGACAGATTGGTGGTGATGGCGGCCACTGTTGGGCGGACGGCTGGGGCATTGGCGTCGGCTGCCCCGTCCGGTTCCCAGGCAAGGTATTTGGCGACGGCCATGAGGGAACCATCGGCAAAACCTTCGCGGCAGGCATGGCGTTGAATCTTGCCACTGGATGTCTTGGGGATGGAACCGGCTCGTACCAGATTGATACCATCGGGCGGTATGTCATGAATGGCGGTGACATTGCGACGAATGGCCGCGATGCAATCGTTCCAATCATCCTTGCGTACTCGTTCGACTTCGCAGACTACGATCAACCGTTCGCGTCCGGCAATGTCCACCGCGAATGCCGC
>JAGQPD010000937.1 GCA_020426865.1 Planctomycetales bacterium | reverse complement strand
CGTTGTTTTGCTGCTCCACTTTCAGGCAGTTTTTACTCAGCCCAAGCTTCGCTACTTTTCAGTTGCGGATGTCTGGATGGATCCTATCCGTTCGGCATCGTTATGTCACGGATTTGATCGTTTCCAGTGACTCCGTCGGCAACGGACACTTCTCGGACTATCATCGCTTCTTCAGTCGCGCGGTCTGGGATAATGACAAACAACGCAACGATTCGAATCTATTCCTCCGCCAAGACCGTTGCCGATTGTTTTCGCTTCTGCCAGGTAGCGCCGTTCCGGGATGGCCGACGGAGATACCGTAACCCGTCGATCCTCAATGGAGTAGAGACTTCGCGGCCACTGTACGACGGCTTATTCGTAACGGAGTAGACGCGCCGCTGGCAAAGTTGTTTGTGCATGTCGCCCGAAGGTACAGCTCGGACGCTCAAGTTTTAGACCGCGCACGTAGCGCAAGTGAAGCTTTTCTCTATCGTCGCCTCGACTCTCTTCAAGAGACGGAGGGCCGATTCGCGTTGAACACGGCGATTGAACTTTTTCGTCTGGTGTCCGCCGCAGCGCCGGCGCCTTACGCAAAGCCACAGAAGCAGCTGCTACGGTCACTTTCCGCCGAAGGCTTCGATGAAATCGATCAGGGCAAAGGAATCAGCCTGCGAAATGAAACGCAACTTCGTCGCCGAATTGCGTCTATCGGTAAGCGAGCGGCCAAGCGTGCCACCCGCAAGAGAAGCTGAGCACGGCCATGGCGAAGTTCGTTCTTACTCCTTCAGCTGAGGCAGACATCGAGGAAATCCTAGCCTGGACACACGAGCATTTTGGAGAAGCGGCGCGATTGCGTTACGAGGGATTGCGTTACGAGGAATTGCTCGCTCAAGCTATATTTGACATCGCCGCCGATCCAGAACGCCCGGGCTGTATGTCTCGACCAGAATTGTCCGAAGCCGCTCGGACCTACCATCGCTACCAGCGTGATGCCGACGCAAAGAGTTCGCAGCGCAAAACGGCGCGTTAGCCGAATATGCGGCATGGGCAGCCAGAGATCAATTCTCTACCGTCGCTTTGGCAATCTCGCCAATTGGGCACCTCGAGCGAATCGAAACGGCTGCCCCAATCGCCATGATTAACGTTGTGCTGTTGAAACCTCGGTTTGCTCAACCGATGTACCACCAAGGTCACATCGCACTGCCTTGCGGGGCCGTTTCAACTTCGATCCGCAGGTTGAGTAATTGAATACCTGGCGGCTGCTCGCCGCGGATGATCACGGCGTCGTTCCTGTTTAGGCCGGGGGCGATCAGCCCGCGTTCGTTCAGGAAAATGTTGTCGCCATTCTGCACGCCGCCAACCATGGATGTGTTCATGAAGACAACGTGGGCATCTTCGAACAATACGTTTTGCCCTCGCTGACCGTGATTGCCGCTGACTGGGATCGACAAGCCCAAGGCTGGTGAGTCGGCCAGTACGGCGTATTGAGGGCGATTCATGTTGCGGACCGGGATGAGCTTATTTCCATCCACGTAACCGACGTTGTACCCATAGCTGCCGCTGATGTACTTTTTGAGCATGGGCAGATTCTCGGCGTCTGCTTGTTCGAGTTCTTCGATGGACGCGATTTTGAATTCATAGCCGTCGGTGACTTGAGCCAATTCGGAACTGGGGCAAATGAACTGGCGAGAATCCATTGTCAGTCCGGCCTCGATCAATCGTGGAGCAAAAACTCCCGCCGCCGACAGGTTGCCGCTTTCCGGCACGGCGGGAAAGTATCCATCGTGAACGTCGCTGTATTGATGCAGCTGTTGGCCGATCTGCCTTAGATTGTTTTTGCAAGCCAGTATCTGCGCTTGAAAGCGGCTGTTGGCCACGGCCGGGAAGAACAAGCACGCTGCGGCAAAGAAGATCCCTGCTGCCACAACAATGTCTGCCATGCTCCAGCCATTACCGTATCCCATTGCCGGCTCGGGACTCGCGGCAAACGCTGCCGCTGCGGTCGTAATCTCGCCTACCGCCCCGTCGCCACCTGATCTGGACTCGACCGCAATCCCCTGCAGGCTATCTGCATGCTGATGTCGCGCCACCAATTCGCAAGTCGCAGCAGCCAGGCCGTCCGGGGGATCATACTGCCAGCGCTCTTTTTCCAAAGGCGCCAAGCGATGTTCCAGCCTGGTCAATTCCTGACGCAACTCCGCGTCGTGCTCCAAAGATCGGCGAATTTCCTGTTGCTCATCGCTATCCAGTGCTCCGAGCAAATAGCCTATTAAATCGTGTTGCATGCGTGCTGTTACTCGTTTTCGCTATGCTGCTGGTCCCATTGATCGGTCAGTTTGGTGATTGCGGCGTGCAGCCGACTCTTCACCGTTCCAACCGGCACCGCTAGGACATCGGCCGCTTCTCGGTATTTCAATCCCTGGAAATACACAAGATTCACGACCAACTGCAAGTGCTCTGGTAAGTTTCCTAACGCGTTGCGTAACCATGTGCTCTTCTCTGCATCATCGAGCCGCGACGAGGGCGCATCCTCGGAACTGAGCACCACGTCGATCAGCTTGCCGGTTTCCTCCCCAAAGTTCCCTCCAGGGCCGTTCAAGCTGATCATCCGATGGCGACGATTCCGCCGCTGCAAGTCAATGGCCTTGTTCGTGGCAATCATATATAACCACGGACGCAGCTTTCGGGTAGGATCAAACTGGTCGCATTTCAAATGCAACTGCAGAAAGGTCCATTGGAAAGCATCCTCGGCCATCTCCGCCTGTCCCAAATAACGCCGAAGATAACTGTATAGTTCACGCTCGTACCGGCGTACAATCTCCGAAAAGACCGCCGGCTCACCCGTCTCGCGGTAACGCTCTACCAACTGCTCGTCGGTCCAGACGCTTAGCGGCAGGGAAGTGTGTTCGTCGTTTTTGGAATCGTGGATCGTCACGGCTCTCATTTCTGTTCCTACGCATCCTGTCAGGAAAAGTTCATAGCGAAAAGTGCGACGCAGTTGGTTCTCTGCCAGATACCGGTTGTGTCGAGATAAGTTCTTCCTGGCAAAGCACTTGCGGCTCTTTGGGCCAGCCCGGCTGTCTCACATCGAGACGCTTCCGCCGAACCACGCCACTCCGCTCCATCTCAGCTCTCTCCTCGTGCAAGATGCGTGCCAAACGCTGCGAATCGGAGCTGCCGGTTTTGGAATAACGGTCGGGCGAACGACGTAAATCGTTGTAGGATATAGGGATCGCGAATTCGTAGCCTCCGGGTTTGAGATATGGTGGGCACTGTGCTGGCAGTGCAAGGGCAAGTAGAATTTGCCATTTGGTGCCGATGGCCCCCCATCTGGCGGGTGCTCCTGTATCGAAGTTGCGACAATGTTGTATAAAAATGCAACTTAGAAAGAAAGGAGAAGCGATGGTCATGCCCCTGGAACGTGTCCTGGAAAACGAGGTCATGGATACATTGGCCGAGGCGGCCGACTACGACGCGATGGACCACGCTCAGGTCAATCAGGTATTCGTCTCGGATCTCCTCACCGCCTTTCCCGACCCCAACCTGGTGCTCGACTTGGGGACCGGGACTGCTCAGATCCCGATCGAGCTATGTCGCCGGCACGAAAGTGTTCGGGTGTATGCCGTGGACCTGGCGGAAGAGATGCTCAATTTGGCAGCGATTAACATTGAGTTAGCGGGAATGCGAGAGCGAATACGGCTGGACCGGATTGATGCTAAGCGTTTTCCGTACGAGCCCGGCTTGTACGATGTGATCGCCAGCAACAGTTTGTTGCATCACATTGCCGAGCCGCGGCAGGTGCTGAGTGAAATCCTGCGGATTGCCACGCCAGGAACTCGGATTTTCGTCCGCGATCTCGTTCGTCCGGCGGACGAGGCAACTTGGGAGCACTTGGTGGAAACGTATGCGGGCAAGGAAGTGCAGCACGCGAAGCAGATGTTTGCCGATTCGTTGCGAGCTGCGCTGACCGTTGCCGAAGTCCAGGGCATGATCGAGTCTTTGGGAGAGGATCCGGCAGCTGTGCGACAGACAAGTAACCGTCATTGGACGTGGGAGGTAACGGTATCGTGAGTAAGCAAGTCAAAGTGAAAGAAGTCCAACCTGGCGATCAGTTCGAGTTTGATTTTGATGCCCCAGGACTCGCCGAGGCCAAGCAATATGGGCGCTATGAAGTGGGTTGCACCTTGGCCGATCGCTGCATCGACCTGGCGTTCTTGGCGTCCATGGCGTTCCTATTGGCGCGTCCATTGGATCGGTGGTTGCAGCAATTCAGTTTGCTCGAACCAATGTGGCTGCGATTGATAGCGATGTACGTGATCGTGACGTTATTGCACGTTGCCGTCTCCTTTCCGTTGTCATTCTTTTCGGGGCATGTGTTGGAACACAAGTTTGGCTTGAGCACTCAGACGTGGCGAGGATGGTTGAGTCGCTATGTAAAACGAATCGGATTGCTGTTGGTATTTGGTTCGTTGATGATGCTTGTTTTGTTCGAGACCATTTGGTTGACGCATGGATGGTGGTGGTTGGTAGCAGCAGCAGGTTTTTTTTTCGTGTCGATCGTGCTCGGTCGCATCACCCCCGTCGTGATCCTTCCGCTTTTCTACAAGTTGACTCGCCTGAACGACAAAGAGCTGCGATCACGTATGGAACGGCTCGCGGAAGGGACGGGGTTGTCGATTGAAGGGCTCTACCGGATGGACATGAGCAAAGAAACCACCAAAGTCAATGCGATGTTGGCCGGATTAGGGAGTACGCGGCGAGTGATCTTTGGTGACACGCTGTTGGAAAAGTTTTCCCCCGACGAGATTGAAGTCATTCTTGCGCATGAGATCGGCCATCACGTCCACAAGCACATCGTCAAGCTCATTGGTCTAGGAATCCTCTTTAGCGCCGGCGGATTTTGGCTTGTCGATCGACTGTTAAACGCCATGGCAGCGGGGACTCTCGATTACGCCACGCTACCGGTGTCCATGTTGCCCGTCGTCATGTTCGCGTTGACGGTTTTTTCGCAAGTCGTCGAGCCATTACAGAACATGGTCAGTCGGCATTTTGAACGGCAATCGGATCACTATGCGCTGACGAGGACCCGGATGCCTGACGTGTATCGTAACGCGTTCGGCAAACTGGCCTGGATTAACAAGGTCGATCCCTGCCCTCATCCGCTAGAGGTCTTCCTGTTCCATAGCCACCCTGCCATTTCCGAACGATTGGCGATGGCGGACAAGGTGATTTTGGAATAGCACACGTATTGTCAATTATAGAATCGGTGTGGATGTTAGGCGATATTCAGCAGACTTGAATTGAATGGCGGCAGTCTAAATTCGCATCACTTGTGAGCCGCTTGTTTTGCGCACGAGCCTTCGGCGCTCCAGGACGCTGATCGTCGCCAGGATGCGTTGGATTGGCAAACCACTTCGCACGACGACGTCATCAATCAATGTGGGCGTCGTGTCGATGGCGTTGAGCACCCGCTGTTCCTGGTCGTTGATCTGTAGCTCGGCCGGATGACGAATCATTGTCCCGTCGGCGCGTGGCGTGGCTTCCACCATCGGCCCCAACTGCTCCAATACATCATCAATCGTCTCGATCAACGTTGCCCCGTCCTTCAGCAATCGATGGCAGCCGTGCGAATTGCGGCTGTCAACGCGACCCGGCATCGCAAAAACTTCGCGACCCTGTTCCATCGCAAGCCGGGCCGACACGAGCGCTCCGGACCGTGTTCCCGCTTCGATCACAATGGTCCCGACCGTCAGTCCGGTGATAATCCGGTTGCGACGCGGGAACGTGCCACGCACCATCGCATGTGTCGTTATCGACTCGCTGATGACCGCGCCTTGCTTCGCGATTTCCTCAGCCAGTCCCTCATGTTCCGTTGGATAGACCTGCTCCAATCCCCCTGGCAAGATCGCCAATGTGCGACCGCCCGCCTCGAGCGTTCCGCGATGGGCCGCAGCGTCAACGCCTCGAGCCAACCCGCTAACAACAGTCAGTCCCGAGCGCGCCGCCATGGCTGCCAACTGCCGCGCTTGCTGCGTACCATAGGAGGATGCATGCCGTGTCCCCACGATCGCGATCGCCAGCCCATCTTGAGGCAATAACTCACCGCGATAAAAAAGGGCGTTCGGCGGATCGTGAATCTCACGCAACAGTCGAGGATATGTCGGCATGTCGATCGTCAGAATGCGGATGCCGCGGTCCACGCACCACTGCCAGCGCCGACGAGCGTCAATCGCCTGTCGCCCGTCGGCGATCGCCCTGGCCGTCGTCATGCCGACTCCCGGAACCTCCGTCAACTCCGCAACACTCGCGTCCAGCACCGCCGTCGCCGAACCAAAACGCTCCACCAACGCTCGCCGTATCGTCGGGCCAATTCCTGGAATCAACGACAGACAGAGCGAATCCAAAAGCGCCGGATCGTTCGGTACCCGGCCGGTTTCCGTGACAAGCGACATTTCGACCTCCTGCTGCCGCTGAGGCATTCAAGCTCGATAGCTGACAAGTCTCGTAATCGCGACCGTGCGCTGGAAGCAAACCACGCAACCAACGCCTGGTCGCAACTGAACGATAGTCTAGCCGCTCCGCCCACTCGTGGAAACCATGGCTGCCCGCACGTGTTCCACCGGCACGTCACCCACGGACGAGACCGCCCCCATGCGATCGGGCAAAATGAATCGCAAATTCCCCTGGTCCATCTTCTTGTCGAATTGCATCGCCTGGATCATTGCGTCCAGATCGACCTGCGGCAATTGAGTCGGCAAACCAAGATTTTTCAAGAGTTTTTCCTGGCGCTTCGTGATGTCGCTGTCGACGCGGCCCAGCGATTCGGCCAAGCGAGACGCACAGAGCATTCCGACGGCGATCGCTTCGCCATGCAGCCACGAACCGTAGCCGGTGATTGCTTCCAAGGCATGGCCGAAGGTGTGGCCGTAATTGAGGATTGCGCGCAGTCCCGAGGTTTCTCGTTCGTCGGCGAGAACGACGTCGGCCTTCAATTGACAAGAGCGGGCGATGATTCGGCCCAGGGCGACGGGCTCGCGACGGTTGATGGCGCCGATGTGATCCTCCAGAAAGGCGAAGAAGTCGGCATCCAAGATGACTCCGTATTTGACGACCTCCGCCAGTCCGCACCGATAGTCGCGGTCGGGCAGTGTCTGCAAGACGTCGATGTCGATCAACACATAGTGCGGCTGCCAGAATGCCCCTACCATATTTTTGGCACCTGGCAGATTGATGCCGACCTTGCCGCCAACGCTGCTGTCGACCTGTGCCAATAACGTAGTTGGGATTTGAACAAACGGGATGCCGCGAGCAAACGAAGCGGCGGCGAATCCGGCAAGATCGCCGACGACGCCTCCACCCAGGGCGACGACTGTCGTCTTGCGGTCGGCTCCAGCAGCCAGCATCGCCTGCCACAGGCGATCGACCTCCTGCGTCGATTTGCTCGCCTCACCGGCTGGCACCACCACCAGCTCGACCGACGATCCACCGGACCGCAGCGATTCCGCCACGCGGTCGCCGTGTAGCCCCGCGACGTTTGCGTCCGTGATCAATATCACG
>JAGQPD010000936.1 GCA_020426865.1 Planctomycetales bacterium | reverse complement strand
TCGCCTCCGCATAGTTGCGATCCCGTAACCATGTGAGAAACCCGACATGCAACGTCCCGAGGCTCCAAGCATGTTGCTTGTCTCCCTGGATCACTTTGGGAGATCGATCGCCTTTACGTGCCATGATGGTGGTACTCCTGTCTGGTCAAATTGCCGAGAAAAAGAAACAAACAATCGAAACCGCAGGCTCGCTTTCGAAGCGGGCTGCCGTGGTGGTTGTGCCGCAAGTGGGAATGGAAAAGTCGAGCCACCGAGCGAGTGGAGCGGCAGTTAGATGACACGCCGCAGCGGGCGGTTATTCATGCCTCCAGCAGCAAAAACAAGGAAGTTCGCCGCAAGTCGTTGCTCTATCACGCGTTAACGCGAATTGTGGCCCGCTCGAATGGGGCTCGAATACCGCTCGAATAGGGCTCGATTCACACGGCCCATCGCTCGAATCCCCTTTCTGGGTGGTAAGCAATTGTCATCGTACCTCCCCTTGCGCGAGCTCCTTGGTAGGAATAATCCCCAACTGAAATCGATCTCCGTGTCGGCCTTGGCCCTCGTAGAGCAGTTCGTATTCCCGCTCAGTGCCGGCCCGGTGCGGTACGCCAAGACGTATTCCAGTTCGACGAGCCTTGCAAGGTGCGTCCGCAGACTAATATCTGCCAACGTAGAGTCTCTTCCATTTTTTTCTTCCATTTATTTAAGCGAAAATGCTCAAATTTATTATCTTATTTCTGGCAGTTTATTGTTTACGCTTGTCAGCGACGGATGACCAACCCATACGCGCGGAGTGATGAAAGGAAAATTGCACAGACAATTATCAATTTGCATTCAGATTCTTTTTTACTGGTGGCCACCCGTTTTCCGATCCCGCAAGACTCACCGCAAGTTGGGCCGGCCTTCGGCCCGGCCGATCAAGCAGTAACGTGACGGCGCGATGTGAGTTTCCAGGCCGTTGGACGACACACCAGCAGCCAAACGGCCCGCGCCCCAAGTGTGCCTTTCCAGCACCGATGGCAAACGCTTCAACTGCGATTCGCTTTCTCAAGAGCTACCCGCCACTCGATCGTCCGCTTGCGTGTTCGACTTGCGAATATGCGTTCGATACAATGCGTTGCAATTGTTAGATAATCAGGCTCCAACACCGAGGTCCGCGGGAGAATGGACGGGACGGTTGTGGCAATCGCAAAGTGTCAGGAATTCAATGTCGAAGAACCTCATGCTCCGGATCGGCAACATTGCATGCGCCATCGTCCTGGCACTGTGCGCCCCCTATGACCTACATGCGGATACACTGGTCCAAGCGCTGCAGCAGGAAAGTGTTGCTGTGCTCGTTGACGCTGCTCGGTCGACAGGAAGCCCGGTTCGCGGTGCGATCCTTTTTGCGGATGGCAAGCTTGCGTGCTCGTCGTGCCATGTCGCCGGAGCGAATGATCAGGTCGGGCCCGACCTGGCAGCTCTCGATGAATCAGCGAGCGATACGTATCTCGCTGAATCGCTGCTTTACCCGTCGCGGTCAATCCGTGCGGGTTATGAGCAACACCGGATACTACTGCGTGACGGCCGCACCTTCAGCGGGCGTTTGGTATCCGAGCGTGACCGGATCATTGTCATGCGTACGGCGACAGATCCCATACGAACGGTGTCGATCGATGTCGACGACATCGAAGAGAAGACGAAGCTCGACGCTTCAGCAATGCCGGACAACCTGATAGATCAGCTTCGGGATCGCCAACAGTTTCTCGATCTGTTGCGTTACATGATCCACTTACGCGACGAACACCATGCCCGGCAGTCAACCTCGGGTGACGAACTCCATCGCGAATTGCCGAAGGAATTGCTGGGATGGGTACTTATCGAACAATACCACTGTGGAGCGTGCCATCTTGATTTGGCTCGTGATTTCGGGTTCGCGAAGTCTCAGGCACCCGACTTGACGTGGTCCAACGGACGACTTGACCCGTCGTTTGTCCGGGAATTCATCCTCGATCCGCGTGCATCGCACGGCGATACATCCATGCCACAATTGCTGCGTCACCGGCCACAACAGGAAGCCGCGGACATTGCCACTGAATTGACACATTTCGTAATGTCGCTGGGAAATGCCGAAGTTGTTCGAGCGGAAATAGACCCGCTGGCCAGAACACGGGGAGAGGAGCTGTTTCGTGTTGTCGGATGTCTCGCCTGCCACTCGCTTGCGGTCGACAACGCTCGCGTGGGAACCGGTGTCGCATTGGACCATGTTGCCGAAAAATACAATCTTGGAAGTTTGACAGAGTTTTTAGAGGACCCACAGAAAGTACGTGCGACCGGCAGGATGCCGAACATGCGGCTGACGCATTGGGAAGCGAGCGACATTGCTGCCTTTCTGTTGCGTGAACGGCCGATGCCCGTGTCGGAATTCCGGCTGGAATCAAAACTTGTTGTCCGCGGGCGCGATCAATTCGTTCGAGTTGGGTGCGTCCGATGTCACGAGCTGCCGGATGTCGTCGGCAGCGACATGACGCAGACTGTTGCGAACACTCGGTTTGAGAGTAGTCGTGGTTGTTTGTCGGAGACGGCCGGGGCGTGGCCGGCGTACACGGTTACCGATCAGCAGAGGCAAGCCATTCAGGCAGCGGCATCAATGCCGCGACGTCCCTTTAACAGAGATGAGCAGCTCCAATTGGCGATGGCGAAATTCAATTGCGTGGCCTGCCATGAACGCAATGGATGGGGTGGTGTGAGTGAATTGGACGAGTACTTCCTCACGACCAATCCGAATCTTGGGCCACAAGGACGCCTGCCACCGACGTTGACAGGCATCGGCGCGAAATTGAATCCGAAATGGTTGCGACAAGTACTTGTTTCTGGTCGGGCGATTCGGCCCTACATGAGGACTCGGATGCCCCAATTTGGTGCGGATAACGTGGGGCACCTGGTCCAGCTTTTTGGAGAAGCTGACGAGGATTACTTGCCGGCCATCGAACCGGCCATCCCATCGCCAACTTTGCTCGACGACAAAGCGATAAATACGGCCGGCTTTGAGCTGGTCAGCCGTGACGGCCTCAATTGCATCGCATGCCATACGTACCAGCTGAAAGCCGCTGCAACCATGCCCGCAGTTGATTTGACGGAGATGTACGATCGACTAAAGAAGAATTGGTTCATTCATTACATGCGGGACCCACAGCGGTTGAGTCCTCGCACTGTAATGCCGACGTTTTGGCCAAACGGTCGGGCGATACGCCCGGAGTTTCTCAACGGCGATTCGCCGTTGCAGATCGAGGCCGTTTGGCGGTACCTTGCGGATGGACGGCAAGCGCGGGCGCCAAAGGGGCTGGTGCAGGAGCCGATGCAGTTACTGGCCACCGAAGAAGCGGTGATGCTGCGACGGAGTTGGCCGCAAGTGGGAAAACGCGGGATCGGCGTGGGGTACCCGGGCCAGGTCAACCTGGTTTACGATGCCGAACAGATGCGACTGGCAATGTTGTGGCGGGGACCATTTGCTGATCCGAGTGGCGTGTTTCGAAGTCAAGGGCACGGCGTGGCGAGACCTCTTGGAAGAGCATTGTTTTTTTCCAATGGGCCCGATTTGGATGA
>JAGQPD010000935.1 GCA_020426865.1 Planctomycetales bacterium | reverse complement strand
CGGCATTCAAGGCTTTCGGCGTGCCGCTGATCGGTGCTGTAATTGGAGCGATATTCGGCGTGATTTGGGAGAGTACCAGAAAAACTTCGAGCATTAAGTGCCCCGACTCTGCGACCACCAAAATGCACGGGAGCAACGACGAGCAAACGGGTAGGGGTCATCCTCGCGGATGACCCTTACCCACACCACCGTACTGCGGGTGCGCATACGGCGGTTCAACGAAGTGGAGCAATCTCGGCCCACTGAGTCTTCATGCTGATCACACCTTGTGCGTCATGCCACACGCATGGCATACTGACGCCGTTGGCAATGGTCTTGGCCATGTGCCAGTAGGCTTTTCGACTGCGAGCGTGGCGAATCGCTTGACGTCGTGTCACTTCGAGTCGCCGCCCTTTCCGACCTCGTAAAGCGATCCTTTCCGCCCACGGCGTCGCAGCACGCGACGCTCATCCGTCGCTAGAAATCGCCGTCTAACGCTCTAAACGCAAAGCCCGTGCTAGCGACTCTCCTTTTTACCGCTACCGATGCGTCAGCACAGTGTCAGCTCGCATGGGAATCATCTTCTACTGTATTCCCTCTTGAACGTGGAGGAAGAAGTAGTCTAAAAAGGGGACGGTACTGACTCGTCGCCGCGGGGGCTAGCCGGCTGCGACGCATCAATCGTTTGGATTCACCGTAAATACTACTCCATCGCATTTTCGAAGCCAGATGCCACTCCTTTCCAGTTCGCCAATTGTCTTCGCCGGAGGAGCGACCAGAAAGTACGCTCCGCGATCCCCTACGTAAACCCCTGAACCTTCAGGGCGACTAAAGTACTTATTGCCGATTCGCACGGCGTCTGGCTTGTCGATTGGTTCATTGCCACTGGCACTAGTTCCAATTTCTGCGTTTTTACGCCGGTTCTGCAACTCGTCTGATAAAAGCAACCAACGCAACCCAAAAAAAAGGACCCCCACGATTGAAAGTACTATCAGTGCCATCTTCATTCTGGCTCGGTTCATGTTATTGATACCGGTAATGTATCGTGACTGGTTTGCTCAATATCCAACGTTGCGTCCTCAACGACTACTTGCATGCTCCTATGCAACAACTTTCCAACAAGAACTCTTGGCAACTTTGACAATTCGGCCCAAGTGGATAAGACCACGTTTGATGCCTTATAGCGCATGTCGCTACCGCACCCCGTATGCAGCGTTTTATGTCAGATGCCGCTGTCGATTTCAGCTTCCCACTCTTATCTACTAACGAAGAACAGGCTTTACCTTTCGCTGGCCCATTATTTCATTTTCTGCGTTACCCAAACTCTATCGTAACCCCTCAGATGTTTGTTCTGCCTTACTTCCCATCGTCCGCCATTTGTTTGTACGCAAGCTCGATACTCATCTGCCGAATTACCATGTTCGGGGTCTCGTTTCGGTCCTCCCCCCTCAAAAGCTGGAGAATTAAAGCACCCCGGCACACCGAAAATAACGTCCGGGAGGACATCAACGTCTTTCCACGTACGGAAAGGGATCGGTTCCATTGGCCACCATCCATAGCTTTCGTGTTCGCCAATTTCTATCCAGTAATGTCCCCATCGGTTGTCTACAAGATCCGTTTCGATACGCTTTATTACGATATCGTCTACAACTATCTTTTTTTCCTCGAGTTCCTTGACCGTCCGTTCGGCGATGTCACTTGCGTCGCAGTCCAACATGTCCTAACATTCGAGGCCGAACGGGTCCGTTCGCCGGAACGAGTTCCCGGCGACATACTCGTAAAGGTTGAATTGGCTACCACGGTACGTCACCGGATCCCGTGTCATAAACCTCCCCAGTTGCGGATGGTAATACCGATTCTGGTAATAGTGCATCCCCGTCTCGGTGTCCAGCGTCCGCCCCGTGTACGTCACCGGATTGTCAAGAGAACACTAACCCAATCTACCGTCCGCTTCGCACCGTCGCCGTCGGAAGCGGTGTTGAGTACGGACAGGGGCGTGTTTGTCGAATGCGGGCTACCGTTCTATCCCCGTATCGTACTGCTATGGCGTCGATGTTGTCCATTCACCTGGTTTGGTCGAGCGTTCCATGGTGTTCCGGGTGTCGCGGATGTGCCGATTCGCCGATCGCCGGTTTGGGGTCGTTGAGCCCAATGCTTTGTGGTTCGAGGTATTGCCATCGCCAACACTTGCCCAATGCTTTGTGGTTCGAGGTATTATCCTGCGAATCGGTCGCGAGCCACGCAGCCGAAAGACCAGAGCCACCAGACGCGTTACATGACGAGGGTAACTGGGCAGTGTCGGTAACGTATACCCGGAGGCGTTTGACGTAATTCACCAGAACACCCTAGTCCTTTGTGACACGAGTGAATTAGACGATGGTCATCGGCCGCCTCTCTCGGACAACGCCTGGCACCCTAACAAGGCACGTAATGCAACGGTCCTGGGGTGTGGGGGGGCACTCCACCGGCAGAGGTTATCGCGGCACCTTGCACCATCAAGAACACGGCGTTGCGCCGCGTGACGCAGCCTATCGCAAGCGGATGCGGCGACTGCGAAGGCGGGCAGCACTCGCCAAGTAGTCGCCGGACAACGACGCACACCGAGGCCGCATTGTCGTCACATCAGGCCCGTTACTGCCAGGCCTCGCATAGGCAGACGCCCAACGAGTCAACGGATCTACGGCGATCAAGATTCCAATACCGGCACTCTGAACATTGCAGCATCTCTGTCTTCGCGATCTAGACTTCATAAATCACTAACTTCATGATATTGAAAACGCTCAAACGTTGAATCGATGGCGCCGAAGGTCAAATGGAATCGCGCGAAGTGAGGAGTGGACGGCTACCTGCTTTGCGGAACTCGTCCACGGTCGTCGTGCCCGGCAACAGTCGGATGCGATTGTTCATGGCCTCGTGATTCATGACGAAGACTCCTTGGCATGGCTTCGACTTTTCCGAACTCCTGGACTCATCGGACGTGTTTTCCACAACCCGCGATTTTAGTTGCCGCACGGACGATAGTGACGTCAACGCAGCGTCCGCTCTATGGTCTGAGTTCCCTGCCACGAAGTATCGTCGCTGCTGGTCAGTTCCTCCACGCGGCGAGCGATGATCTTGTCTTTGATCTGCTCGCGGCGGGCGAGTCGTTCGCGGGCAAGTTTGAGGTTGGCTTCGGCCTCAGCCAGTTGGGCTTGTTGTAGCTGCATGCTGAGGTCGAAGGCTACTTCGATCTTTTCCATGAGGAGCTTGGTGTCGATGGGGAGACGTGGTTTGCCATCGCTGCGCAGCGGTCCCTGGTGGGGCGGCAGCTGAAACTGCCCAGCCAGCTTCGCCGCTTCGCGCTCCGCTTGCTCATAGGCTTGTTGTAAATCGCTCAGACTCTTCGCGGGTGAGTTGTCTTGTTTTAAAATTGTGTTAGGCAATGCGCCCGTATCGATCAGGCGTTGAAGAATGCGGACAT
>JAGQPD010000934.1 GCA_020426865.1 Planctomycetales bacterium | reverse complement strand
GGCGGCCTCGTTCGGTGCATCCTATTTTCTTGCTGTGACAGAGCACTAGTCGCCAATTCGAGACTCAGCGAAATCGCCGATCCAACTTACAAACACCGGCAGCACGAAAAGATTAGTATGCGAGCGGGTGAGTCGGTTGTTGCGAAGCGTGTTGCCAGAACGGATATTAAGGGAGCTTTGGCATGCGGTGGCAATCGAAATCTTGGTTGGTTGATCGACTCGCATGGTTTTGTGGCATCGATACGCGAATTTGTTTTGGTGAAGTCAACATGCACGCGATACGAGTTGCAGCAGTGATCGCCGTGGGGGTTGTCTTTGTGACAACGGCGAATGCTCAGTCGCGTCCAGAGGGTGCCATTGCGCGGCTGGGAACCGTGTCGCTGCGAAACCAGGATACGGTACGATCGGTGGCACTTTCGCCAGACGGTCGACTGGTTGCCAGTGTCGGCGGTAGTGATGCCATCCGTATCTGGGATGTGCGCACCGGACTTGGTGTCGCCACACTCTCCGCGATCGGGGAAACTTACGCCATCCAATTTTCACCGGATGGCAAGCTACTTGCACAAGTAGGGAACGGAGTCGTTCGGTTGTGGAGCGTGTCAGACAAAAGGCAGGTGTTCGAATCCTACGAGCAACAAGAGGTTGTGTTGGGAATCGCGTTTGCACCACAGGGAAATGTTTTTGCCACAGCCGGACGAGACGAAGCAATTCATCTTTGGGATGTGGCAACCGGGCAATTGTTGTTGCGGCTTCATTCTCGACAAACCGGTGGTTCCATGCGTGGCCTTGAGTTTTCCGCTGACGGAAAACGACTTGCAGCGGGTGACGGTCGCGGCACGATTCACGTCTGGGATTTGTCCGATGGTTCTTACGTATCGCTTAGCGACCCGCAGATCAAGAACCCGTATGACGCATCGTCCGTCCACTTCATTGACAACGGACAATCGCTGCTTGTCGCTAGCCAGGATTTTGGCCCCTTAGGAAACCAAATACAGTCCCGATTGGCGATCTGGGACCTGAAAGGCGGTCGTGTCATAGGGGAGTTGAGTTTTCCTGTGATCGATATGAACTCACAGACGTGCGTGGTAGTCAGCGGCGATGGTCATCGTGCGGTCAGCTGCCATCAACAGCAACTTGCCGTGTGGGACTTGCGTTCTCGTTCGCTGGAACGTCTTATTCCCTGGCCGTCCCGACATGGCGGGATATTGACTCACGGGATGGCCATTGCAACGGATGGTTCGCTGATCGCGGCCACGGCTGACTCGAATAAGGTGTTTCTATGGAACGCGGATACTGGTGAAGAGCTGTTTCGGCAGGAGGACACGCATTTCTCACCTCTCGCAGCATTGCAGGTCACCCCAAACGGACGCTATTTGGTGTCCGCGGGGACGGATGGCAGCGTTCACGTGTGGAATGCCCGTGACTATCGACACGAACAGTGTTTGTATCGCAACACGGGCCCCATTCGAGATGTTCGGGTATTGCCGGATAGCCAACAGTGCGTCATTCTCGATGATACCTATGACCGGAGCACTGGCAAGGTGAGCGAACCTGTGCGGATCGTCCGGCTATCCAGCGGTCGTGTGTCCCAGGAACTGCAACTACCTCCGCGGGATCCTGGCCAACGGATCGCCCTTAGTGCCGATGGTACGACATTGGCGGTCGCCATGCGAGGAATCGATCCCCCCTACATGCCCAATATCACCAAGGTGGCCACCTATGATTTGACGCGTGGCACTCGACTAAAAACAATCCCATGTGGCAATGATTCGTTTGTGCAACTTGCCTTCAATACGTCGCAGGATGAATTCTTGGGCGTGTTGTGGAATGCCATGATTCAACGTTGGCAATGCGATACGGGCGAGGCGTTGGGCACCATCGGCATGGAGGTCGATAGCCCCTATGCCGTGACTCCACAGTTTGATCTACGGCAAGGCAAGATTCTTTACGGCGGGTTGAAGTCGTCACCCCGTCCACAGGAAACCGCGGCGACGATTCGGATGACGGATATTGTTTCGAAAGAGGTCTTTTGGACGCGGCGCGAGATGTCGTTCTATCCGGTAAGTATCGCATTTTCACCGAGCGGCCACCTTTATGCCGTGGCCTTGCGCCCGAATGCCTGGTTAGACCGTCGCGCGTACGACGGAGGTGCCTACGTGGATCCGGACGCGCACGAAGGAGTGACAGACAGAGGCACCATGTTCTCGAATCCGGCGCTGGGGTGTCGCATTGTTGTTGGTCGCTCCTCCGATGGTGTCGAAACGCGAACCATCGACATAGCAGAAGGTATCGCCGGTGCGATCGCATTCTCGCCAGATGACGAAAAGCTATTTACGGGAATGTCTTGTGGAGATATTTTGGTCTGGAACACGATGGAATAGCCACATGCGGAATTTTCGCTTCGCCCGACAGCCGCTTGGCAACGTGCAGTGCGCCGTGATTGCGGCAGTGCTCGCTTTCCCTGTCAGTGTATGTGCTGGTGATCGGCTGCACGAACCCGTATTGATTGTGGCTAACGAACGACCCTTGGACGTTGGCAATACCGGCAACTCTTCGCCGTTTGTTGCCGATTTCGACGGCGACGGCATCAAGGATCTGCTTGTGGGACAACACCGCGGAACGCTGTTGAGAGTCTATCGAAATCTTGGGTCGAATGCCGCCCCGAAATTCGGCGACTATCACCTCTTTCGAGATGGCGACACGTCGCTCTCTCCTCATTGCTCCATGATACCGCAACTTGTCGATCTGAACGGCGACGGACGAATGGATCTGTTAACCGACGGCGGCAACGGTACAATCGCTTGGTTTGCCGGCACCGAGGCGGGGTTTTCCCAAGCCGATCGGCTGCGACGAGCTGACGGCAGTGCCGTGCGGTTACGCTGGCTGTTCTCCGCATTTGCCTACGATTGGGATCGCGATGGGGATCTGGATGTCGTGTGTGGCGGTGCCCCTGGTAGTGATTACGAGCGGCGAGTGTTCGTACTGGAAAACGTCACTACCGATAACAGGTTGGCTTTTGCAGAACCCGACGGTGGCATTGAACTTCCCCAACTCGCTTTGGTTCCCGTCGATAATCAGATGCCTGTCGTCGCGGATTGGAATAACGACGGCGCGGATGACCTTGTTGTCGGTAATCAGGATGGAAGTGTCGTATGGTACGCCGGCAAGGTAAGGCCCGAAGGCGAGGAGTCTTCGCGAGCGTTCGATGCGCCAAAAAAGCTTGTGCCGCCGTGGGAGGAAGGGGGACAGCGCGGTCCTATGGCGCGAATCTGTGTCGTCGATTGGAACGAAGATGGTGCGTTGGACCTGCTCGTCGGTGAGTCTGGTCCGATTTTCGAAAGGAAACTGACCGATGCCGAACAGCAACGAGTTGCCGAAGAGAAGCAGGGGCAAGGAGAGGATTTACGTCAGTGGTCGAAGGCCTATCAAGAGTTTTGCGAACACGCTTCAGCTTCGGACCTGCAGGCGAACAGTAAGGACTCGTCTTTGGTAGAACTTCGAGAGACGCTTGTCAAATTGCGTGAACGAATCGACGCAAGGTTTCTCAGGGCGAATGACTTACAAGAAGGGAACCAGCAACATGGACGAATCTGGCTATTCCTAAGAAAGACAGACTAGTAATTCGTCTTGGTCGCAAACGGTTACGCAAGGTCGATATCGTCCTACCCACCATCATCCTGCCCCACATCGTCCTGTCTTTTCCCCGGCGCCAAGGGGGGGAATGCAGGACGACGGTGGGCTGTCGATCATGGCGAACGTCGTGTGGTTTGGTATTGTCGCCTTAAACCTCGTCGACCGTTCCTGTGCTGCCGGCAAATTCATCGGTTGGAACCCCCAAACGCTGCAGCATCGTGACAAACAGGTTTCCCAACGGAATATCCTCATGCGTGACGTCTTTCTGCCATGGTTCAACGCCGCCGTCCCACGCACCGGCCTGCGGATTCTCGCCGGCCCGATTCAGATACTGCCCGTGGCGAAAGCCCATCGACGTGCCGCCCGCCAAAATCAAAGGGTAATTTCGCGAAAGATGGAAGGCGCTGGACGCTGAGCCAAACAGCAACAAGGTATGATCCAACATGGTTCCATCCCCGGTGGGTTCGGGCGTGTCTTTTAGCCGCTGCACGAAACGGCCATATTCTTCCATCAGAAACTGGCAATAGACGCCAAAGTTCTTCCATCCGCCTGGTTCTTTCGTATCATGCGACAATTGATGCGTCAAACGAAAACCAACGGCGCGTCCCAGATAATCGCTGATGCCAACGCCATTCTCCCGCCCCAGCTGGTACGTTGCCACTCGAGTGGAATCGGTGCGAAACGCCAGGAAAATCAATTCATACATTGTCTGCAGGTACTCGCGCGGGTCGTCCATCGTAATGTCCAGTTGCAGATGATCGACGTTCACTTCGGGCAACGGCATGTTCAACCACCGTCGGGCCTTGTCGACTTTGATTTCCGTTTCACGCACCGATTGCAGATACTCGTCGAGCGTTTGTTGGTCGTGAGCTGATAACGTTGACCGCAACGATCGTGCGTCTTCCAGCAAGTCGTCGAGTGCGCTCGTGTCAAGTGCCAAACGACGTGCCGCGTCTTCGTCGCTCTTGACAAACAACATGTCGAAAACACGTTTCGGCCGATGCTCCGCCGGAATCGCGCGGCCACTGCGATTGAACGACAACGTGTGTGCCCCTCGTGGAGTCCCCGTTCCACCATCGGTGCTAAGGACGAGTGACGACAACCGTGTCTCGTCCCCCACATGGGCAGCAAATTCCTGATCCAAGGAAATCGAATTGCGATACTCACCCGTCGCACCGGTCGCCGCCCCTGTCAAGAACTGATCGGCATTCGAATGGCCGTGGATACTGCGAACCGCCGGATGCGAGTAGCCCGATAGCACGGTCACTTCGTTTCGCAACGATTCCAGAGGTGCCAGGCATTGGGTAAATGTGAATTCGCGGCCGTTACCATGGGGGAACCACGCCCAATCCGCATACGCTGGATCCTCAGCCAACGGCATCGGCACCCCATCGGGCTGATAGAAGCACGCCAGCCGCTTGCGGCCGGCTGTTTGTCCGGACATGGCTGAACTTGCCGCACTGCACTCCAACCAGGGGAGCGCTAATGCAATTCCCGTCCCACGAAGAAAACGACGACGATCCAGCACATTTAGCCCTGCTGTCATGCTGTTGAACCCCGTGTTGTGAGGAAGGTAGGTGGGAACCAAGGCATGTCGACCCTCGCCGATGGCCGACTTGCACCATTGTGGGACGTCCGTCAGTACGCGTCAATAGTGACGAAAGTCTAATCGCCTTGAAAAAGATCACTCTGCGCGATTCGTGTCACAAGCGTTGCCAGCCCGTCATCCTCTTGTCGCAGTGCTGTCGTGATCTGGTCGACTGCCGCACGATCAGCAAACGTCAGTGGTCGGCCCAGGGCAAACGTCGACATCTTGTGCGCAAGTGCTCGCACGAATTGGTCTTGTCGCTCGTTCAACAAGTAACGCTTTAGGCCTTCGATTCCCGCGATCTCTTGGTGATTCAGCAGCGTACTCGTCGCATCCACAGGTTGTCCTCGCACGTCATTCCGCCAGGCCCCGACGGCATCAAAGTTTTCAAACGCCAGTCCCCATGGATCAATTTTCATGTGGCAGGAACGACAGGCAGCCTGATCGCGATGATTGAGAATTCGCTCCTTCAATGTTAGCTTGGCGATCTCAGGATCGGTCAGGTCGATTTTGGGAACAGCTGGCGGAGGCGGTGGTGGCGGGTCGTTGAGTACGCGATCTAAGAGCCAAATGCCTCGCTTGATCGGATGGGAATCCTTGCCATCGGAATTCATCGCGAGAATCCCCGCTTCGGTCAGCAGTCCGCCTCGTACCGGTTGCTGATTAAGCGGCACGCGCCGAAAGTTGTTGCCGGCAACGCCAGTTAGCCCATAGTGTTGCGCCAATCGTTCATTCGCCATCGTGTAGTCGGCATGAAGAAAGTCCAGCACGCTGGCATTGTTCTGTAACATCTCATGGAACATCGCCACCGGTTCTATTCGCATCGCTTCTTTGAGTGCGTCGTCGAACAGAGGGTACTCGTTGGCGTCGACCTTGAGATAATCCAGCAATTGCAGGCCCAGCCATTGCCGAACAAACTGCTCAGAAAACCGACGTGACCGTGGGTCGGCGAGCATGCGTTGAACTTGTCGATCCAATACTGACGCATCGCACAATCGGTCCTCACTTGCCAGGTCCAGCAGTTCC
>JAGQPD010000933.1 GCA_020426865.1 Planctomycetales bacterium | reverse complement strand
GGACGGAAAGGGACCTGCGCGACGCCGAATCCGCGATCGGGCTGTTCGACGATGCCACCCCGACCGAAGTTACCGGTACCTTGCGGCCCGGTTCGCACGTGAAATTATTCATTCCCAATCTGCCCTATCTCGCAATTTCGCATGCGGTGAATGGGGCACTGTTGCGCCCGGCGGACAATAAACGCGGTTGGACATACGACTTGGCGGTCAGTCACCACAGCATCGACGACCGAATCTGGGAGTTCCGCCTCCGCGAGGACGCCTATTTTCAAGATGGCCGCCATTTCAACGCGGATTCGGTCATCGAGAACATGGCCTATTTCGTCAAGGCGCCGTTCACGTTCACTAAGCTGTCCAGTATTCTGGAACGGGTCGAGAAGGTGGACGATTACACCGTCCGCTTTCATCTCTCAGAGCCTTATGGGGTGTTTCTCCACGACGTCCTCTGGCTGCAATTCTATACCCCGGAATATCTGCAAAAGTTCGGGTGGAACGGCAAGCCGACCTGCCCGAACTTGGCCGAACCCGGTCCCTACGGATTGGGCCCGTATCAATTGGTCGAAGGGTATGTGGAGGGCGATCGCAGCGCCCCAAAGGTCGTGCTCAAGGCCAATCCGCGATATTGGGGCGACGACAAGCCGAAGGTCGAAACCTTCACCATCTACACCTCGCTGACCCTGAATGAGGCCCGCGATCTGGTGCAGAACCACGAAGGGGAGCTCGACATCACCCCAGTGGCGTTTGCGGACGAAGTGGATACGGTGTTGTCCGCGTACGCCAAGCTCGCAGTGTCGCCCTCGCTCAACAACTACGCGATGCACTTCAACATGCTCAATGGCAACCCCGCCATTGCCGATGAGCGGATTCGCGCGGTGATCAATCACGCGATCGATCAGGACTATCTGCTCAATCTGTCAATGCTCGGCGAAGGGGTGCCGTCGCCGACCATGGTGTCGCCCAATTTCTTCCGTGTCCGTGCGGCGATCGAATCCCTGCAGGGATTCTTCGACGAGGAGAGACGCACGCACGATTTCAGCACCGACGCTTTGAGACAGGTTGTCCGCGATTACCAGCGCGAGCAGGGGCGGGATCCGGACGAACCACTGCGTATCACGGTGCTCGCGCAGGAGAGTTTCCTGTTTCTGATTCGCGACATCCGTCATTTGCTGGAACGGGTGAATATCGAACTGGTGCTGGACATCCTGCCCAAGGAAAAAGATGTGTTCCTTCAGTTGTTCGCCACCTGGCGCAATCAGAACGATCACCCCTGGGATTTGCTGCTGTGGGGCAATTACGACTGGTACAAGCCACGCTGGGCCGCGTTCTTTGTTTACCGCCCATTCTATGACTGGTCGACCATTCCGGAGAACGATGAACTGGTCGCCCTGACTGACGAGATGGTGCGTACCAATGTCGATGACCCCGGCTATCCGAGGTTTCTCGCGCGCTTCATTCGGCATGTCTACGAACGCAACTACATGGTTTTTCTGCCGACGCCCAACAA
>JAGQPD010000932.1 GCA_020426865.1 Planctomycetales bacterium | reverse complement strand
AAGACAAGGCGACGATCGACGGCCCGGGAGCGTTCTCGCCATGGGACTGGTGGATTGCCAGTGCCGAAGAGCAGCTAGTTTATTTTCTCGCTTGCAGTGCTCCCGATCCACCAGAGCGCGTTCCGCCCGAAATCTACTACCAACTCGCGCGAGCAACCGCCCGACACAACGATGGCCCGCCGTTTGTCCTGACCTGGAACGGAGCACTTTTCACCTATTTCTTCAGCCAATGCTGGATCGACTACCGCAGCTTCGACGCCGATGACCCGACGCAGTTTTCCGTCACAACACCCCGGGTCGATTGGTTCGAGAACTCACGTCGCGCCACGCTCACCCATCGACAACGGTGCATCGAAGCCGCAAACGAATTCAAGTCGTTTGCGGCCGATCGATGGGGACTCAGCCCTTGCACAGGCTTCAAACCGAGCGGCCAGCCGACGTATCTGGTTCCCGACGTCATGCCGAATCGCTCCGAGCGGGACAATTTCTGTTTTGGAACGGTCGCTCCCTACGCGGCAGGATCCACGATTGTGTTCACGCCCGAAGAGAGCATGCAAGCTCTACGCGCCATGCGCGAACTGACGGTGGCGGGAAAACCATTTGCCTGGCAACCGATCGAGGAAGGAGGCTATGGCTTTGTCGATAGCTTCAACTTGGATCAGGGTCTCGCGAGCGACGATCACGTGGGCATCGACGTCGGGCCCATGCTCTTGGCAATCGAAAACGCTCGCACCGGACTAATCTGGAAGCTCTTTATGCAACACGCGACGTCCAGACGTGCGGTCAAGACACTCAAGTGGCAATCGCGAAATTAGCAACTGACATTCATGTCCCCGTCGCCGGGCCAGGAATATTCAGTCTGCCAAGTAGTTGGCCAGATACCCCCGGCAGTGCAGGAGGTGCCAGCATTCCGACAGCGGGTGATTACACAATCTTCGATCAACCAGGTTCGGCTCAGGTCAATGTATTTAAGGGATGTGGCGAGTGACGCATTGGCAATTGGCAACGGCGATGTGACGCTCCAAGGCTTCGGCGGGGACTGGACGTATTCTCTGCTGACCAGCTCGACCACATCGAGCGAGCAGCGTGCAGATTTTGACGGCGGACAAATAACACTGACAAGTCGGAATCTCAATATTGGCGATGATTTGATTGTCCGTAGGGGAACGCTTGCCGTGCAGTCGGGCAGTCAAGTGACTCTTGATAGCGGCGCAAACTTGACCGCGCGAACATGAAAGTCGGGATCGACGATTCTGACGCTTCGCTCCGTCTGCTGGTCGAAACCACTCCCACCCAATCGGCAATTGCCTCGCTGCAAATTGGTTCGCTGGGGACGGCGACAGCGCTTTTGGAGACCGGGCCGGCGTCTTCGCTCACGACCGGTGGGGCGACGACGTTCGTGGGGCAAACCGGCGAGATCTTTGTCGACGAAACCGGCACGCCTGAGATCCGCGGTGATCTGTTGATTGACGGCGACGAACGGTCGCGGGATCGCAATACGATCAGCTGAATGCCACCGGTGCGGCCTTTGTTGACGGCGAGCTATTTGTCGTTCTGGAGGACTTCGTACCGGCAGCAGAAGACTCGTTCACGGTTCTGGGGTCAACAAGTTTGGCGGGGACGTTTGATAATGTGATCAACGGCGGGCGGCTGACTACGGCCGACGGCAGCGGCTCGTTTTTAGTGCATTACGGCTTGGGTTGTATGTTTGACGACGACCAAGTCGTTTTGAGTGACTTTCTGCCAACGCACTCCGCGAACTTCGATCATGACGGCGACGTCGATGGCGCCGACTTCGTGCAGTGGCACGGCGACCTTGGCATCAAGGCCAGACCGATGCCGACGACGACCGTGCCGAATCATAGTGCCGAATCGTAGAGTCTCTAAAACTACAGCCGCCCAACACGATCAACAATAAAATCACAATAAAAAAGTTAATTCCTGCATTTTTCCCCTAACGAGATGGCCTGGTATTGTAGAGTCTCTACGATCTACTGGTAGAGTCTCTACGATCTAGAATTCTACGATCTAGAACGTCAGGAAAAAATTCTGTGATAAAAAAATGTTTCACGGGTTTTTCACTAACAGCGTTAGATCGTGCTGAATCATAGAATGAATCAAAAATGAATCATAGAGTCTCTAAGACTACAGCCGCCAAACGCGGTCAAGCATGAAATCACAACAAAAACATTTAATTTCAACATTTGTCCCTGACAACAATAGACGCGCTGACGGTCCATGCCATGCCAACACCGAGCCCTCTGTTTGACATTTGGAGGACGATTCGAATGTGCGAAAGGCCAACGAAGCGTTCAGTCCGGGTAGTATTCCCAATCCTTGCCGTTGTCACACCAATGGGAGGTATTTGGCGTTCCGACATAGTAACTTACGAGAAATGAATCGGAAGCGCCTCGGTAAGAAATGAATTGCTTGGCATTCGTATTGCGAAATCTGTATGCACTCAGATCAATGGGGAATGCGCCCGTTTCGTTTTTGGTTTGCTTTGCGAACTCGGCAACACGAACAGCCTCATTGTGGACACACCACCACCGAACCGCCAAAGTCAATTGGTGCGGTATCATGCAAAAGGCCAGAAGCAGAATCGCGACGAACGCGAATCGCCGCAGGCCAACGACAAACGCCACCAGGAAGGCCACATTCAGCAACAAAAGCAATCGATAAAATGCCGAGACAATTTCACCGATCGTGTGAAATGCCAACAGACCGCAACAAAACTCTATTGGCAGCACTACCGTGAGGAGGACGAGCAGGTTTCGACCTTGCGGCGTATTGGCAAGTCCGAATACCCAGAATAGAGAGATGACAGAAGACGTCGCTACGAAGAATGGGGCTTTGGGTACGATGGACAGTGTAATTGCCAGAATCGCCATGGTCCACAACAATTGGGATATCGTGAATTGGCGATTACTTGGTATCACGGTGTCTTCCAAGATTCCATCGTGGGCCTTGTGGCGACGAGCGTCGCTGATTGCATTGAACTTGGGAAGCATGTTGCGGGCATCTGTCATCGAAAGGGATTTTGGGGCTTGATTCGGGCGCTGTCGAACCAACTATTGGGGCGCGCCGTTTTCGCCGGCTGTCGTGACGCGGCGAGGATTATTTTGCATTCGGTCTGGGTTCGCTCGCCGCAATAGGGCATCGATCGATGGCAGGCCGACGCTACAACTTTGTAGATCCGTGTAACCTCCCACAGCCTGAATGATATCATGCAGTCGCTCTGCTGCTTCAGCAACCGTGTTGGCTCCCAAGCAACGAACGATTTCGGCGATCGCTTTGCGAACTCCACCGACACCTGCGGGATGTGCGCAATCGTCGTCGGTGACCTCCGCATTGAATATCAAGAACTTCGGCAAAAACACGGCCACTGCAAAACCATGCGGGATACCGTAGTCGGACGTCAGGGCGTACGACAGTGCGTGCGGGGCCGTGGTGCGAGTCACGTTGATGGCGCGACCGGCCAAGTCCGAGGCTTCTAACATCGCCTGCCGAGCAGCGGGTGTCGGCCGCTGAACGGCGGCAACCAAATGCTCATTTGCCAATCGCAACGCCAACGATGCCCAGTCCGTGGACTGTCGCGTCGCATTGACGCTCCAAATTGCTTCGACAGCTTGACACAAGGCGTCAAGCCCTGTTGCGGCGGTAACGGTCCGCGGCATCGACACCGTGAATTGCCAATCGAGCACCGATAGCTCAGGCAAAAGCCTCTTGTGTGTCACAGAGTACTTTACTTTGTCTTTATAGACTACCGCAAAATGAGTCGCATGGCTGCCGCTGCCCGCCGTTGTGGGGATCGCGACGAATGGTCGCGGGTCAGGTCCACTCACCAAACAGGATGGTTCGATAGCTTGCACATCCTCGAAACCTTCCGAGACCGTATTGTCATGTCGGACCAGGCAGCGCATTAGCTTCGCCAAGTCAATGGCGGTACCGCCTCCGACCGCGACCATCGCATCCCACTGGCACCCAACCAATCGACGAGCGCCCCGAACGGCATCCTCCCATTTGGGGTTGGGATCAAAACCATCGAACACACCCGCTGCCATGGTCGGCAGCTGTTCGTCGAAAGCTGCCGCGACACCCGAGGCATGAAACGCGGTCTGATCCGCTACCAAAAAATACCGCTTCACTTTCCGAAACCGTAACCACTCTCGTAGCTCGCCGATCGTAGTTGCTACGGACATATTGTTCTTGCCTTTCCGATAACGGTACGCCAGGCCGACTGGTCGTGGCAATGCTGGGAAACTGACGACTCGGAATTCACTTTCGACATCAGCGCTCGGTGTCCTCTGTGCCTCTGCATCAACAAAACATTATCCAGCCACTTACAAACTCTTAGCCGTCAGCACTGTCATCGACTCACGATGTGGCTTCCATCGCCACATGGTCCGGGACTCGTTTCAAGAACAAACTGCTGGAATACCCGATCAATACCAGTGTGGCCGAAGCGACGCCAATTGCCAACCAGACGAACGCCGTAAGCAACGAGTCGTCGGGCACCGCAGTTCCGACGACGACGAGAGACCCGACGTAGCCGAGGTAACCGAACGCGTCTGCCAGATACATGAAGTAACCGAGGTTCGATCGATCCCGAAAAATCGAAATCATCCGTTCGAAGACGGTCGTATGAAAGGCCACGTACGGAACGTACGTGCCGACACCGACAACTACCATGAAACCAAATCCTGAAATGGCATTGGTGAGAAATGCCACGACACCAGCGACGATGATCAACGCGCCGGCGGCAACGGTCAACAGGGAAGTAAAAAACGCAAAACGGTTATCGCGTATGACAAAGGCTGCTCCGTTGAGTAGCAATACGACGAGCATGACCAGCATTTCGGACTGCGCGAAAACAGCCGGCTTTTCTGCGAAACCCAGGGCCCCCCACAGCTCGGCGCCGAAATCATCGCGCACGCCACGTAGAATTGTCAGCAGCATATAGACGAGTATGAGCGACAGCAGGCCGGCCCAATGGCGGCGAAGCACGTTCATTCTATCGCGGGCATCGATGGGTTCTCGCGGTGCGCGGGCGGCAACGTCTTGTCGATTCGGCCCCGGGATCTGTCGCAGCAACCATACCCCCAAAAGAAAGGGTAGCCAGAACAGTGCTCCCGTACAAAAGGGCATCCAGAATTCGTCAACTCCCCATGTGACGACCAGCGACTTGCCAACCGAGCGGACAAACCCTGAGGACGCGATGAAGCTGGCACAGAGCCCCGCCGATAGCGCCTCGGTTACTTGTCGCCCCTCCAGGTAACCGAGAACCAGACCAAACACCATCCCCAGCGGCAGCCCATTGACGAACAACAACAGCCACGCCCATTGCGAAGGAACGATAGCGAACAAGGCCAAAGCTGCGTGTGCGACGGCGATCAGCGTGATCAGCATTTGTGAGCGTCGACGCGGTGGCAACTCGGAAATGAACTTGATGCCCCAGAACTTGGAGAGCGTATAGCCAACCGTCTGACTGGCAATCAGCATGGGCTTGTACGCCAATCCCCAACCGCTGTGGATGTCCGCGAACTCCGCTGCCGTGAATGGCTTGCGAAACGCATACATACAGAAATACGTCATAAAGGCCGCCGTAATACAATACGCGGAGAAGATCGCGGGGTGTGCCCGCTCGAGTTTGCGAGTAACGTTGGTGAGAAGCATGCCACAGGTTCCGAAAAATGCTAAGACGGCCCGTGATCGCGATTGGAACGAACGTCGAGGATCTAGAGCAAGGAAGACCGCAAATCGTCCAGAAAGCTGTCCAATGCTTCGGTTTGCATCGCTGGATCCTTGGCCATATCGTCCCAGCGTCGGACAAGCAGCGAGTCGCTAAACCCTGGTTCGGACTCGAATTCACTCCGTTCGTCTTGCGACATCACTCCCCCTTGATCATAGAAGCTCTGTCGCGACGTCGGTGACAGTTGATCGACATAACCGGCATCCACCGTGCATAGATAGCGCTTGGCTGCCACGTGTAAACGGACCGGCTCGCAGACGTCGGCCGCAAAATGTTGCCGCAACCATTCGTATCCACGTCGCTCATGCTGGTCGTCCAGGCTCTGAGGGTTCGTGGCTGGCGACATCTGGCCACCGACGTCCGGCAGAATGTGGCCGATATCATGGAGCAATACGGCGGCTACCAATGCCGGGCGGGCCCCTTCGCGTCGCGCCAGCGTGGCCCCCTGCAAGGCGTGCTGCAACTGGCTGACCGCCTCAGTCCCATAACGAGCACCACCACGTTGCCGAAAGGTCTCCACAATTTCCGCGACAGGACCAGAAATATCTGTCATCGTTCCCCTTTCACTTCGTCAAACTACCTGGCCACCTACCGTGACTTGCCATTGTATTGAATTCCCTTGGTCGTTCCACGCCGCAAGCAGCACGAAATAACGACGCAAACAAAATCTTCACAATTGATTCACGAACCGAGTCCACCGTACAATGCTGGTGAGATAGTCAAGCCGCTGCTGAAAGGTCCCATGTTCCCATGAACGTATCGCGAATCGCATTGTCGCCGTCGACACCATTACACAAGAACGGCGTCAGAATATTTGCGACCTTGTCGGTCGCGTTGTTACTGACAGCACCCCCGGTCCATGCCCAAAATGTGACCGGTTACCAAACTATGGATGATCCATTCCTGTTTCTCATACGCGAACCAGCCGTATGGCAGGATCTAAAGCTGTCGGACGAACAACGCACGTCCCTGCAGCAACTGAATAGTCAAGTCGACGGCCGGCTCTTGGCGACTCGCAATCAGAACGTCGAACAAGGGCAACCGATTCTGCAGGAGATCCGCAACACCTCCCGCGAGAAGATTGCACAACTGCTGGACGATCAACAGCGGCAACGACTCAAACAAATCACCTATCGGTTGCGTGGCGTTCGCTTGATCGTCATCCCCGAAATCGAAGGACAGCTGCAGTTGACTAGTCAGCAACGCACGATAATCGACGAGATATTTCAGGCCAACGACCGAAAGATGCAGGCACTGCGCGAGCGGCAACAGAATGGCGAGTCGCAAGCGACGTTGGATGAGGAAGCCAACGCCCTCCAGCGTGACGAACAGCAAGTGGCATTTTCGACACTCACCGGAGAACAGAAGTCGCAATTGGCGAAAATCGTCGGCCCACCATTTGCGTCTGATGAACTTGGCAAGGTGCGGTTCAAGGCACCTGCCATCGATTTGTCGGGCGGCACGGTCAATGGTTCGGTACCGAAGTCAGCCGGTGCCGCCGGCGAACTGGTGACGATCGTGCATTTTTTTGCCTTCGAATGCATCAATTGCCAGCACAACTATCCGTCCTACTTGCGCTGGCAACAGGAATTTGCTGGCAAGAACGTGGCCATAGTCGGAATCCATACGCCCGAACTGGGGTCCGAGCACGACGTCGCGCTGCTTAAACAACGTTTGTCGAGCGAAGGTCTAAAGTTTCCGGTGGTTGTCGATAACGACAAGAAGAACTGGGATAACTGGGGCAATAGCATGTGGCCCAGCGTCTATCTGATCGACAAACAAGGGTATCTGCGTTACTGGTGGTACGGCGAATTGAATTGGCAGGGTGCTCCCGGTGAGCGGTTGATGCATCAACGGGTGGAAGAACTGTTGGCCGAAAAACCTTAGTCACATAACCAGCAGCACGACAAACACGTTTCAACTACCGCGGCCATCAAGGTCGCGTCGTACCGCTGTGCTCCCGGCGCCTATGCGTTAGGGAACACAACCACATGGAAGCGGCAACACAAGCCACGTGAGACCAGCTCCTAGCGATGGTCTCACGAGTCCTTGCCGAACTCGCTGCATATCCGCTCGTCAACCGATCGGAAATATATCTCGTAAGATCGCGAGTTTTCGACTCGTCTAAGGGTCCGGGCCGGAACGTGGAGCAAGGCACAAACATTGCGTCGGAAGGCCCCAAAGGCTGAGCGACTGCGACATGTTGGCGAGTTGTGTGCGGCACGCACGCACACCGGGCGATGATGTGTGTCGATGCAGCACAGTATCCGTGGGACGGTGGGATCACGCAAGAAAAGTGAGCGACGGCAATCATGAAACGCCAATCCGCTTCCTGGCTGTGGGGACTGGGCCTTACCGCGGTGTTACTATTGGGGCCGATTGTTTACGCCTTGGCGATCCATCGGCGGCCGCAAGCGAATCCCTGGGACCACGTCCCACAGCGTCGGGCTCACGTGGGCCACGAGCATCTCATCGAAGGCCCGTTTGCGTCGGGTCAGGACGTCACGCGTCAGTGCCTACGTTGCCACGAGGATGCCGCCCGTCAGGTGATGGCGACGACGCATTGGACGTGGGAGGCCAAGCCGGTCAAGGTTGCCGGACGCGACGAACCGGTGGCGTTGGGAAAGAAGAGCGCCGTCAACAACTTTTGTATCGGCATCCAGTCGAACTGGACCAAATGCACCTCGTGCCACGCGGGATATGGGTGGAGCGACGCGGAATTCGATTTTCTCGACGAGCATCATGTTGATTGTTTGGTCTGCCATGATCAGACAGGCGGGTATGTCAAAGGGGCCGCGGGGGAAGTGGCGAAAGGTGTCGATTTGGTCGCGGTAGCTCAAAGCGTGGGCGTTCCCAAGCGCGAAAACTGCGGCGGGTGTCATTTTCGTGGTGGTGGGGGCGATGCCGTCAAACACGGCGATCTGGATACGAGCCTTTATTTCCCGTCGGCCAACTTGGATGTCCACATGGGCAAATTTGATTTTCTTTGCATCGACTGCCATCGCACGGACCACCACGTGATCGGTGGTCGGTCGATGACGGTCAGTCTCGATGCGGCCGGACAGATTGCTTGCACTGACTGTCATCGTGGACGCGTCCACGATGACGGCCGCATCGAATCGCACCTGTCGGCTGTTGCCTGTCAAACGTGTCACATCCCCCACGCGGCCACTCGCGAGGCGACGAAGATGCATTGGGATTGGTCCGCGGCCGGGAAAGATGAACCGGAGGATCCGCACACGTATCTGAAGATCAAGGGGCGTTTTGTCTACGAGTTGAATATCGTGCCGGAATACTATTGGTACAACGGAACATCCGATCGTTACTTGCTAGGCGACACAATGGATCCGCATACCGTGACTTCACTGAACCGCCCACGCGGCTCGGTCGATGATCCGACCGCCAAGATTTTTCCCTTCAAAGTGCATCGCGGCAAACAGATCTACGATCAGGTGCACAATTACCTCATTCAACCGAAGACCGCCGGCAAAGGGGGTTATTGGGAGGATTTTGATTGGGATCAGGCGGCGAGGCTGGGCATGGAAACCGTGGGCTTGGACTACAGCGGCCAATTCGGTTTTGCGGAGACGGAAATGTATTGGCCGATTACGCACCTTGTGGTACCGAAGGAACAGTCGCTGCAATGTGCCGCCTGCCACGGCGAACAGGGCCGCATGAATTGGCAGGCATTGGGTTACCCTGGGGATCCGATCAAGTGGGGCGCTCGTAGTTCGGAGCCACGACCATGAAATCGCACGTAACGAGCCTGGCTGGTCTGTTGGTCGTGGCACTGGCAGCCCACGGTGACACGTCCCTGCCTTCGCGTCCCCCGCTTCATCCATCGTTTGCCCTGCTCGATGACCAAGGCCACCTCGTGCAGGATTCGGGGCTCCCCCTGTCGACGATCAGAACGTGCGGGGCCTGTCACGATACGCGGTACATTTCTTCACACAGCGGACACGCAGACGCGGGATCGTCGTTGATTGGGAAGGCGGGCACGCGTCCCTTCGAAATCGGTCCGGGGTTATATGGCCGGTGGGATGTGTTGCGCAACGTGCGCATTAGTGCCCCCTCTGACACGATTATCGATCTTTCAACCGACGACTGGATTCGCGAATTCGCTGACCGCCACGTTGGCGGTGGCCCGGCGACTGGCAATCGAGACGCTCACCAAGAAGCCCCACAACATTCGATCGAAATGAATTGTTTTCTTTGTCACGCGTCGAACCCGAACAATGAGGCGCGGATCCTCGCGATCCGTCGTGGGGAGTGGGAGTGGGCCAATACGGCAACGTTGCTCGGCAGCGGCATCGTCGAAAAACAGGATGGCACCTATGGCTGGATACCCGATGCGTTCGACAAGAACGGGAAACTAATCGGTATGTTGGCGCAAATGCAGGATCCTTCTAGCCGACACTGTGCCCAATGTCATTCCGTCGTCCACCAGGAGATGGATATGCCGTTAACGTTCAGCACTATCGCAAAGGATGATCCTGTCCAACTGAAGGGACAAATCATTTCACCCCAACGGATATCACATTCAGGACTGAACGTTGCCAATAAAGAGTCGCTATCGCGTGCCTTCGACGTGCATGCCGAGCGGATGCTCGATTGTACCGACTGTCACTTTGCCAGCAACAATCCGGTTCACCAGCGGCGGGACCGGGCACTGTTACCCGACCACTTGACGCACGATCCCCGGCGTTTGGACAACAGTGCCTACCTCTATCGCCCCTCCCATACGTTTGGAAGTGGGCACCAAGCGACGCTGCGGAGTTGCGAATCATGCCACGACACAGAAGAGTCGCACGACTGGCTGCCGTACGGGAAGCGGCACCTGCAAAAGCTTAGCTGCGAAACGTGCCACATTCCACGCCTATTCGGTCCAACCGCGGAATCGATCGATTGGACGGTTGTCGACACAGATGGCAATCCCGTCATCGCCTATCGAGGCACGGAGTTTGGCGAATCGCCTGCTTCCCACCGTCTTAACCAGGGATACGAACCGGTCTGGCTAATGTCATCGGACAACGGTCGATCGAAGCAGCAATTGGCACCCTACAACATCGTGACGACGTACTACTGGGGGTACGGAGAACTGCACACGCCCATTCCACGCCGATTCATTCTCGCGTCGTACCTGGACGATCACGTTTACCGCCGGGATATTGTCGCGACATTCGACGCAGATGGTGACGGCTCGGTCGGTGCAAAGGAATTGTCACTCGATACAAGCGAGAAGCAGTCCTGCATTGCCGACCGGTTGCGCGATGCAGGTTTTTCCGATGCGCACCTCGTAGCGGATGTGCAGGCCCATCCGATTCATCATGGCATCACAACAGGCCACTGGGCAATACGCGACTGCACGGCATGCCACAGCAGTCAATCGCGAGTGACACAACCGATACGATTGACAAAGCAGCGTCTGATAGGGGCCGAACTCGTCGTCAGCGCCGGCTCATCGACGCTGGTGCGCGATCGCATAACCGATCACGACGACGGTTCGTTGTGGTACGATCCGTCGGACGGTTCGGGCCGGTTGTACATTTTGGGGCACCATTCGCGGGCTTGGGCAGATTGGTTGGGGATCGGGGCGTTTGCGATGACCGCGGTTGGCGTATTCGGACATTCCGTACTCCGCTACCGCTCGCCGAAATCGCCCGCTACCCCCCAATACCTCGAACCATATAGTGTATATATGTATCCGTTCTATGAACGGCTATGGCATTGGCTGCAATCGGGGGCGATTTTACTGTTGCTGCTGACGGGGATCGTGGTCCACAAGCCGGATTTGTTCGCGATGTTGCCGCTGGCGATGGTGGTGCGTGTGCACAACGTGCTGGCCGCGGTGTTGGTGGCCAACGCCTTCTTGTCGCTGTTTTATCACTTGACCAGTGGTGAGATCAAGCAATACGTGCCGCAACCGCGGGGTTTTTTTGACCAGGCCATATCGCAAGCGTTGTACTATGTTCGGGGGATTTTTCGTGGCGAGCCGCATCCATTTGAGAAGACGCCGCAGCGTAAGTTGAATCCGCTTCAGCAAATCACATACTTGGCAATTCTCAATATCCTGTTGCCCCTACAGATTGTCACGGGGGCGATGATGTGGGGGACTCAACGGTGGCCGGCGTGGACCGATTGGTTAGGAGGACTATCGCTTTTGGGCACCATGCATGCACTCACAGCCTGGCTGTTTGCCACGTTCATTCTGTTGCACGTCTATCTCACGACGACAGGTGCCACACCGCTCGCGGGGATCAAATCGATGATGTTAGGTTGGGAAGAATCTGGCAATGAAAGCGGTGCCGGCGATTCGAAAGCGCACGTTCAGGACGCGAGTGTCGCGGCAGCAACCGCCGTGACACACGCGGCAGAGTGAGGAGTTGGCGACGATGCAAGCAACACCAGCGGTGAGTACTGGCGAAAAAACAATACACTCACCCAAACCGTATTGGCACCCTTATTGGGCAGGACTTTGGCTGGGGATCGTGTTGTTTTTGTCGTTCTTCGTCACGGGGAACGGACTCGGGGCATCCGGGGGGTTGAATCGCCTGCTTGTATTCGTCGAGGACCGGGCGGCTCCCGAGCACGTCGATCGCACGCCGTATTTGCTGAAAATGGCGGGGGGTGACGTCAATCCTTTGGACGACTGGATCGTCTTCGTAACGGTGGGCGTGGTAATTGGCGGTTTTGTGTCGGGATGGTTCGGCAATCGCATCCGCTGGGAGACGGTGAAGGGACCACAAATCAACAACCCAACACGTTGGGCAATGGCATTTGTGGGCGGGACGCTGATGGGCTACGGTGCGCGCCTGGCACGGGGATGCACGTCGGGGCAGGCTCTGTCCGGCGGCGCCGTTTTGTCTGTTGGGAGCTGGGCGTTTATGTTCGCCGTATTCGGCGGCGCCTATGCATTGGCCTTTTTTGCGCGCAAGCTCTGGAATTAAGTGGCAACCCGAAATTTTGCCAGATTTAGTAATCGTGCTAAATCATGTAGTTTGTTTTTTTTAACGCAGTGGCGCAGGGAACACAGAGTTGTGATGGCCCGGCAGGGAGTTGAGATCATGGCACCGTTTAATCCTGTTCACGACTTTGGCAAGTGGCCAGCCTACGGACTCTATTTCGTGATCGGCCTGGCATTTGGGTTCATTCTTGAGTCCGCGGGATTTGGGAACTCACGCAAACTTGCCGCTCAGTTCTATTTCACCGAATTGACGGTGCTGAAAGTCATGTTCGGCGCGATTATCGTGGCGATGGTGGGGATCTTTGGCACTTCGGCGCTCGGTTGGCTCGACTACAACGTGATCTGGGTCAACCCAACTTACTTGTGGCCTGGAATCCTGGGCGGATTGATTATGGGAGTGGGGTTCATTTTAGGCGGCTTCTGCCCGGGAACATCGCTGGTTGCGATGGCGACCGCCAAGGTGGACGGAATTTTTTTTGTCCTGGGAGTCTTGTTCGGGATTTTTCTGTTTGGCGAAACGGTCGATCACTACGCAGTCTTCTTCAACTCGTCGTACTACGGTCGCTTCACGTTGATGGACTTGCTCGGCCTGCCAGCAGGTTGGATCGTATTGGGTGTCGTGGTGATGGCACTGGGGATGTTTTGGGGGGCGGAGCAATCCGAGAGGGTAGTTGGCGGGCGCGACCTGGCAAGGGAACCACGGTGGCGATACGGGGCAGCGATGGCGATGGTTTTGCTGGCCTCCCTAGTGATGATCCAAGGACAACCCACAACGGAGGACCGCTGGAACTTCATTGCCGCGGAAAAGGACGCGTTGCTCGAGCAGCGATCTGTCCAGATCGAGCCGGTCGAACTTATCTCATTGATGCATGACAAAACGTTGAGGCTGACATTACTCGACGTACGCAGCGAGGCGGACTACAACCAGTTTCACTTGCGCGATGCGATTCACGTGCCGCTAAGCGAGCTTGTTGAATATTCCAAACAGCTGCAATTAGTAGCGCAACCGGCCGTTTTTGTCGTCATTGGCAACGACGAGGTTGCGGCGACGGAGGCCTGGAGATTTCTGCAGGCTGAAACGGTACCGAATGTTTATCTTCTCTCCGGGGGCATCAATGGGTGGCTGGATCGACTGGCTGACGAATCGCTTGGCGCTATGAAAAAAACCACGCACGAAACGGACGAGTTGGCTTACCTATTCCCGGTGGCCTTCGGCGATCGGTTAGGGCCGTCGCACCCATCGCTGGCTCCTCAAACTGAGTTCGAACCCAAGGTGAAATTGCAGCGAAAGAAGGGGCCCACCGGAGGAGGTTGTGGATAAAGCGAGAATTCGTCGGGCAACTTGTTGGCAAGCGTTCACAACGATCGGCACAACTGTCGAAACGAGTACCAACGTCGAAGCCGATTCGCTGTCGCGAAGAATTTCGTGAGTTTTGAAAATTATTGGGCAAGTTTCCAACGGTTGTCGTTGGATTTCATCCTAAGTGAGCACCTTCAGGCGGTCGGCGCACGACCGCATTGGTGCCATTGCGTCGATGCTGCTTAATAGCATCGCCGTCGCGTTGCGGATTAGCAACATTCGCTCTCTGTCTCTGACGTAACCGGCATTTTCATTGGTTTTTTTGCCGGGAATCGAGCTAAGTTTTTCATAGTGGGGGTCTCTTCTCTTTTGCCAACTCGGCACGCCTCCACAAAATACCGGTTCGATAGGGCAGGATTACGAAACGACCTATGGCAATGCATCCGAAGGCAACACGCACTGGTTCACTTTGGACTTGGGTTCACGACCTATTCCACGATGACAGACCACCGCGAAGGGATGGTGTGGATGTTACGACGCTGGAAGACCGCACTTTGTTTAGTGCAGTGCCCATCGATATCATGGCGATGGGCGGCGATGCGATGATGGAGCATGACGGTGCAAATGCGTCCCTATCGTGTACAACCGAAGTCTGCGTGCCCGTCTCTTCGGATGTCTCGGTGGCCTACGACACAACCGGTGACACAGGCAGCAATACGGCTCCGAGCATCGACAGCGTATCGCGCGAGCTCCTCGTGATTGACTCGCGATTGGACGACCTCGACCGACTGTTGGCAGGACTGGAGAACGACGGTTCGCTCGATATCCTCATGCTGGACGGAGAAAGGGATGGAATCGCACAGATCACGGCGACGTTGGCCAACCATGCGGGGCGTTACGACGCAATCCACATCGTGTCGCACGGCACGACGGGAACCGTCCAGTTAGGTTCCGTGACGCTTGATGCCGATCAACTCACGCGTCAGTCGGAGCAGTTATCGCGGTGGGCCGACCATCTGAGTGAAGATGCCGACATCTTGTTTTATGGATGCGACGTCGCATCGAACGACGAAGGCGCGCTGTTGTTGTCAACAATCGGAGAGCTTACGAAGTCGGATATCGCCGGCAGTACCGATCTGACCGGAGACGCTGATGTCGGTGGTGACTGGGTTTTGGAGTTTGCATTCGGTTCTGTGGAACATGCGAGTTTGTTTTCACATGCAACCACCGACTGGCACTCGTTGCTTGACATGACCGCCGTTGGTGGAGAAACGCTGGTCAACGGCAGTACGTCCAGTAATCAGTACACGACGCCGTACGGTGGCGGCAACGTGGCAATGAACGGTAGCGGACAGTATGTCGTCGTCTGGGACGACTACCGTAGCGGTAACGCGGACACATATGCCAAGGTCTATAATGCAGATGGCTCGGTGCACACCGCGGAGTTTCGCGTGCACGCCGCGAATACTTCCAATCAAGATTGGTCGAACGTCTCGATGGCGAACAACGGCAACTTCGCCATCACGTGGAGTGACAACCGATCGGGGTCTTACGAAACGTACATGAGGCTGTTCGACATTGACGGTAACGCGTTGATTGGGGAAACAGTCGTTAGCACGCAGTTGGGTGTGGATGACGCGCACGCCGTGGATTCTGCCACAGACGGCTCGTATGTTGTTGTCTGGCAGAACGCTTCGAGCAACAGTGGCGACATCTTTTATCAGCGTTACAACTCGAGCGGCGTCGCGCAAGGGGGCAACGTACGAGTCAACACGACGACGGCCAATATTCAGAATCATCCAGACGTCGCCGTCAACGACGACGGGTCCTTCGTGGTCACGTGGATGAGCACGGGACAGGACGGAAGCGGTTATGGCATGTATGCACAACGATACAATGCCAGCGGGGTTGCACAGGGCAGCGAATTCCGAATCAATCAAACGACAGCCAACGATCAATGGTACGGTACAGTCGATTCGGACTCGTCGGGCAATTTCGTCGTCACGTGGATGAGCAACCTTCAAGACGGATGCGGAGAGGGAATTTTTTCGCGTCGCTACAACGCACGTGTCACGGCACTTG
>JAGQPD010000931.1 GCA_020426865.1 Planctomycetales bacterium | reverse complement strand
CTCCAGGAAGGCGGCTCCCGCTACCGCCCTCCGCACCGCAACCCTCTCCCCCATAAGGAGTTGCGGCAACGCATAGCATGACCTCGTCGCGCATTCTACGCGACTCCGAGCCGGGGAGAGAGCCGGGGAGAGAGACCACCATTTTACCATTTTCATTAGCCCAGCTCTCGCGTTGCGATTCTCGGCCGGACACTCTATACTACGGGACTTGGTTGGAAAGTACGTTTATGTTAGTGGAAGATTTGTCATGACAATCGACAAGAGCCTGAAAGTTCGTCGCGGCCTGCTGAAGACCCGAAGTGTATTGAGTCGCGGGGAAAGGATTGCTCGTCTGGCCGATGCGGACCGCTGGACGGAAGACGACGCTGTGCTGGGGCTACCCAAGGTACGCGTGCAGAAGCTGACGCTGAAGAAGAAGAAGAAAGCGAAGGACGAGGGAGCTGAGGAAGGCACCGACAAGAAGAAGGGCAAGAAGTAATCTTACTCGCCGGTGGTCGCTGTTAGGGCAGTAACAGTGGTACCGCAACCACAATGGTTTAGGAGCTGGTAGTCATGGCCAACGTACAAGAATTCACCGACAACTCGTTTTCAAGCGATGTCCTGCAATCCGACACGCCGGTGCTCGTCGATTTCTGGGCCCCTTGGTGTGGACCCTGTCGCCAGATCGCTCCGCTGATCGAGGAACTTTCCAACGAGAATCAGGGGTCGGCGAAAGTAGGAAAGATCAATATCGACGACAATCCTGCCATGGCACAGGAATATGGTGTCAGCAGTATTCCCACGTTGATGGTTTTCAAGGGCGGTCAGGTCGTCGAGCGATTCGTGGGGGCCCAGCCCAAGGCCCGACTGCAACAGGCACTCGATTCGCACAAAGCCTAACTCTATCGATCACGACAGATGCATGCCGGAAGACACATTTCCGGCATGCATTTTTGTTGGTAATCGTCTTTACAATGTCCGCGGCAGGGCATGCGGACGCACGGCATGCATTTCTCGCAATAGCCCCCCGGACAGCAAGCCTGTGTCTTACACACCGCCGGAGGGCACTTGACACAATAGTCATCGACGCAGCATTTCGCCGTGTCGCATAGCTGGCAGTCGCACCCATTTTGCCAAGGCATTGGCCACTCGAATCCACGAGCCGGCGCCGCGCCGCAAACGACGAACCAGGCCGTCAGAGCCCAGCCGAAGCAACCATGGAGCACGCGGTTACCGGGACGACTGATAATGCGATGCATGAACAAGATCCTTTGCCGAACGAGATGTTGAACGGATACGATTGCACGACCGGCGAATAGGTCATTCGTCGGAGTCGGCTTTTGGGTTACTGCTGTCGTCGTTGCTTTTCTTGTCGCCAGTCTTTTTACCGCTGTCCTGATCATCGCTGTCCTGCCCGTCGCTCTCCTGCTCATCGCTCTCCTTTTGTTGACTCTTTTCATTGTCGTCGGAGTCGGAAGAGGGGGCGGGCAATTCGGCAATGGGGGCGTACATCGTGGGCGTGAATGGATCGGGGGCACCGCCGACGTAGGATTGTTCATAGCGGATTTGCCAGCCGCCGCCGAGCGACTTATAGACACGAATCAGGCTGGTTGCCACGGTGGACTGCGCGACGGCCAGATCATCTTGGGCCAGCACCAATGTCTGTTCCAGGATGAAGACGCGACCGAAGTCCACCGAGCCAGCTCGATACTGAGTACGTACGATTGCTGCGGATTCCTGGGCGGCCTTGACAGCATCTTGCCGGTGTTTGACTTCCAGTTGCGACTGGAGGAAATCCACGATTGCGTTCTCTGCTTCGAGATTTGCGCGTAGCACTGTGTCCTGGTAGGTGGCAGCCAGCTGTTGGAATCGTGCTTCCTGGACCTTGATGTTGTTGCGAATGCGGCCGTAGTGCAGAATATTCCAGCGGAATCCAGGAGCGATCACACCGTCGGTGCTCAGTTCTTGGAAAAGATCCGTAAACCTTCGCGAAGACACACCAATGGCACCTGTCAGCGAGAACTGAGGATACAAGTCGGCCTCGGCGATCCCGATTCGAGCTGATTGAGCAGCCAATTGCCGTTCCGCGCGCCGAATATCGGGGCGTCGTCGCAGCAGCTCCGCAGGAATTCCGACGATGACTTCGGCGGGGGCGGCCGGAACGGAGGCTTGGCCGGTAAGCCAATCGTCCAGGTCTTGTGGGGGCGTACCCAGCAGGATGCAGAGGTTGTTGAGTGTCGCCCGGCGACCACGCTCTAGAATCGGAATCAATGCTTCGGTCTGGGCGAGGTTCGTTCGCGCCTGTTCGACGTCGAGGCCCGAGACGTCCCCTTCCTTGAAGCGCACTTCTGCTAATTCCAAGCTTCCCTGTTGGATCGTGACGTTACGTCGCGCGAGGTCGAGGCGCGTTTCGAACGTCCGCAGGTCGACGTAGGAGCGAGCGACATCGGCAATCAACGTGACCAAAATGTCGTCGTACGACTCGATCTGAGCGTTCAGCTCGGCATCCGATGCCTCGATCGTCCGCCGAAAACGTCCCCAAATATCGAACTCCCAGCTCATATCGAACCCAGTGGACCAACCGTCGACAGCGCGGGGAAAGCCGGGGAAGATACCACCGATGCTGCCAAAGGACGTGCGGCTGAATTGCGTCCGCGAATATTCACCTTTAAACGCTTGCGATTGTGGAAAGAGGTTTCCTGCCGCGGCACCCCGTTGGGCGCGGGCCTCGATCACGCGCATGCCAGCCACCCGCAGCGACAGATTCTGCTGATATGCCGATGCAATTAACTGATCGAGCGTCGGATCACCAAACACGTCCCACCAGTGAACGTTGCAGTCGGATTGCATCACGAGTCGTGGGTCGTCGACGTCAATCCAATGGTTGGCAACAGGCGCGACCGGACGGCAGTAATCCGGCCCTACCTTCGCCCCTTGGCGCCACCATTGACGAAGGGGCGTCGTGCATCCGGCGCTCAGCAACAGCACCGCTGCAAGCGTGCACCACACCATCCATTGCTGCATTGAGTCAAAGCGATAAGCGGCAGCAACGGAGAGGGCAGTTTCATCGCAGTGCCGACGGAAGATCATTGTCGATAGGAGGGAAGGCATGATGAGTCTCCACGGTTGGCGGAGCGAGAAGCGGTAGCAAAATTGTACGGAGCGTGCGTGCCAATCTCTCGCGGCTCGCAATCAGTGTTCAGGGAGACGAGGATTCGAGGAGGTCGTGTTAGGCAGGAAGCGGCCGGGCAGGATGAGAAGAAATGCGAGCGGAGGTAATTCCCCGCCTAAAGCTATATTCGGCAGAAACGCTGCCAACGAAAATATCAATCCCATCTGGCGCGATAATCCGCACGACCGGCACCTCTTGTGCTAGCAATTGATGGGCCAGTGCGAACATTGCCTTCATCGAGCACTCTTATTCCGATCAGGGTTGGGACGTTTGAAGAAGACGCCATATCCTCCCACAAAATCGCACTAATTTGTCATCGTGGGCCGTGTCCAGTATAATGCCGGTCGTGTGCGATGAATTGCGATATCACAAAAATCGTCTGCGTCTTCAGGGGCAGAGCCATACCTTTGACGTGAGGGAATTGGAATCATGTTGGTTTCAAACTCGGAATCGTGCTCTTGGTGCGCGCTGATCTCGATAAATATCGCGGTCTTTGCGTCTTCTGTTGCCGGACAAGCCACCAGGGTGGTCAATCTTCCTGCCGATTCCCTGCCAGAACTGGTTTACACGAATACGGTGTTCAATATTGCCGAAGGGGGGAGGCTTCCGGATTACTTTCGGCTGAGGTTTGGTGTGTGGCCGTCCCAGAACATTGATATTAACGTTTTGGGAGGGAGTGTTGGCCGATATTTGCAGCTAACGCCGGGTTCGCGACTTGACTTGACAAGCGGGCGAGTTGGGAGCGACTTAACCGCATCAGAAGGGAACTTCGTCACCATTTCAGGAGGAGTTATTGGAAACGGCTTGACGGTCGACAACGGCAGTCAGCTCTGGATCTTCGGCAGCGATTTCCGACTTGATGGCATCCCGATTGACGGTGTCAACCATGTCGGCGACCAGTTCGCTGTCACAGAACTGTCGGGCAACGCCGTCCTCAGCGGCACGTTGTCCGACGGCACTCCCTTCGCCTTCTCGTCATTTCGTGATCAGATCGCCGACGGTGTCGTCACGGTCGAGCTGGCGGAAACGGTGCCGGTGGGCGAGGTGTTGATGCAAGCAGAGGCGGGCATAGGGCCACAGTCGATTCGCGATGGGCAGTTGCTCGTGGCCGAGCAATCCGCGGTGTTACCTGATATGTTTCAGGCGGGACGTGGAAGCACCTTGGTCATGCGAAATGGAGCGGCGGCAGGCGACTATCTCACGGCCGTCGATGCGACGGTGATTGCTGACAACGCCAACATTGGCAGCCTGGCGACATTTCTAGACAACAGCACGTTACGTATGTCACAGGGAATTATTGGTGGCGGGCTGCTCCTTGGCGCTGAAAGTGTCGCGCACGTCGTCGGCAGCCACGTCGATTCCATGCAAGTTGTCGAAGGCGCGATTGCAAACGTTGCGAACAGCACGATTGACGCTTGGTCGACGGTCACACAAGGAAGTTCCCTGTACGCGACCGACACCTCTATCGGAAACAACCTGACGGTCTCCGACCACTCGAAGGTATTCTTGACAAATGGACAGTTTGCTGGACGCTTGACGGTCACGGATAACAGCTACGGCGAATTATCGAGCGTAGCACACGCCCCTTTCGACCAATATGTCGGAGGTGTGACGGTCGAAGATAATAGCGAACTAGTGGTAACTGGCGACACGGTCATCGACGGGATCGGTGTCGTGGACAGTCATCTTCGGCTGTTGGGCGGGCGAGTGGAATCGCTTTTTTTGTCGGGAGGGGGGAGGTCGCGGGGGAGTACGGCCGTCATTTCCGGTGGCGTTGTCGATTCGCTCTACGCTGGCCGAAGCAACTCGCTCTCACTTGTCGGCGGAAGGATCACAGCAAACCGACAAATGGCCGGACGTACGCCCGGCGGCGCTTTGAGTCTGCTTGTTTCCGGAGATGACTTTCGGGTCAATGGCGAACCGGTCCCCAATTCTGGCAACGACGGCACGCGTGTCGCTTTGACGGTTTCAAGTGGCGACTATTTGAGTGGCACGCTGGCGGACGGCACACCATTTGGGTTCTATTCAGAGAGTGGTGTTCTAGGAACCAACGCGACGCTCACAACGGTGTCCATTCCGGACGGGCCATCGGTCATCACGGCGTCTACGGACGTGGTGCCGATGGCGATTCGTCAGGGCCAAACGATCAACGTCGATGAGGGCGGGCATTTGCCCGACGGATTTCGGGCCGGTTATGGCAGCGTGGTGAACATTCTGCCGGGTGGAAGCGTCGGATCAGATTTTCTCGCGATCGGTGCGGAAGTGGAGCTCACAGGGGGCAATGACTTTTACTTTACCGCAGATTGGGGGACGCGTGTCGCTGTCCACGATGGCGCGAAAAACATTTCGATTTTAGCTTCGCCGGGCAGTGTCGTCTCCATGGACGGGGGGCATGCCAGTTTCCTGCGAGTTGATTCCAGCGGATCGGCCGATCTGACGGGTGGCCGCGTCGGCTACGTGCAATTCGGGATGGGTAGTTCCGTGCGAGTTTCCGGCGGCGCCGTCAACATGGGACCCGGCTTGCGTGCCATGAGTTTCATCGGAGGCGAGTTGACGATCCAGGGAGGTGATTTCAATGTGGACGGGAAGATCTTGGATGAGCTTGCCAGCATTGGGTCAATCGTTGATTTTCAACTCGATGTGGGATCGCTACTCACGGGCACACTTACAGATGGCACGCCATTTTCGCTAAATCTAGCCCGAGGCGGTCCGTCACGGCTGATCCTGGAAACGACGCAGATTCCCGCAATCGGACCGCCAATAATTACGGCGTCGACCGACGCGGTGCCGTTGGGCATCCGCAACGGACAGACACTTGTCGTTGATAGCGGATCCGTCGTGGCGACGAATTTTCGTGCCGGCCGAGGGAGCCATGTACGGATCGAAGCGGGTGGCTTTATCGACGAGGACTTCGAAGCTATCGGTGCTTCCGTCGACATGATGGGCGGCAGGCTTGCCGAGGTACAACTTATTGCTGGTGCGTCGATGTCGATGAGCGGCGGTGTCGTTGATAGTCTCTGGGTAGATACCGCAAGCCACTTCACGATGCACGGCGGTAGGGCACGTGCTCCGTTAGGTAACACCCGTCGACGGATGGAGATGGACGGCGGTGTGTTGACGTTGTATGCGACGCTAACCTCCGGTAGTGACGTGAAGATTCGTGGTGGGCGTCTCGCCGGTTTCGTGTACACCGACTCTGGGGCGTCGCTCGCTTTGGAGGGCTACAACTGGCGGCTGAATGGCGAGCTGATCGCATCTGGCGAGGTCGGTGAAGCAGTGCAGGTTGATGTTCCAATCGGCTCGTCGTTGACCGGAATCCTGGCAGACGGTACACCGTTACTATTGCCCAATACGAAACTTGCCGATGGTACGCTGACGATTGTCAAGACGCTGCCCACGAGCGATCCACCGGTAATTGACGCGTCGGTCGACCCGATTCCTTTGGGCATTCACGAAGGCCAGTCGATCACAGTTGGCAACGGCGCGAATCTCCCGGAGTCCTTCCTGGTCGGATGGGGTAGCCATCTTAGCGTGTTTTCTGGCGGCACCGTCGGATCGGAACTCCAAGCGGTCGGCGCGGAAGTCGATATTCACGGTGGCCAGTTGGGTAGCCTGGAAATTTACGAAGACAGCCAGTTGACAATGACCCACGGCGAATTCTCAGGAAGTGTTCGATTGTTTGAGGATACCGAGATGGTCATGCATGGTGGCCATATCGACACGTTGACGATCGGATCCGGAAGTAGCGCCGTTCTAACAGGAGGAACTATCGATGACCTCAGTATATTCGGTGGCAGTCCCATCGTTATCGCGGGAGGAACTACTTCGCGATTCAGGGTAACCGGCGGAAGCTCGGTCGAACTCGAAGGCACGGAGTTCTTTTTTGATGGAAGACCGATCGAGGGCCTGAATGACGAGGGCTCGTTGATGCTTGAGACGACATCTGGCATTCTAACGGGTACGCTCTTGGACGGCAGCAAGTTCGAATCACGTATCACATCACTTACCCCGATTGTCACGTCTTCCGATTGGCCCCGACTTATTTCGACAACGGCCAATCTTCGATTGACAATCGGCGTCCCCTTCTTGCCAGGCGATTTCAATCACGACGGAACCGTCGATACCGGCGACTACACCATCTGGAAAGACGACTACCGATCGACACGCAGTCTGTCGGCGGATGCAAATCGCGATGGAGTCGTTGATACGGCCGACTACACCATCTGGAAGGATCATTTTGGACAGTCCCAGCCGGGATTCGCTTCGCATACCGTGCCTGAGCCAAACTCCTTGTGGCTGTTGCTCATTGGCACCAGTTCGCCGATTATCCGGTGCCGAAAATATAGAGAATATTAAGGCTGTGAAGACAAAGCGGCCGACGTTCTTGACTCGTTGGTCTCCATTTAGGCCCTGTCAGTCGCTTTCGCCCTTTTTCATTGCTTTTCCACGGATTCCCTTGCTGGCTTGGCTGGGAAATCGCGTCGATTATGGCTAGGATGGTCTGAGGGCGAGTCACGGCGAGGGCGAAGCGCAGCGAGCGCAGACCGGAGAGAGAAGCAGCACGATGAGCGACAAGCGCGACGGGCCATTGGCGCACGGGGGCGTTCCGCTCTTATCGCTGCGAGGCGTATCGAAGGTCTATCACATGGGGGACATCGAGGTCCCGGTATTGCACAATGTGAATCTCGACCTTGCGACCGGTGAGATCACGGTGATGGTGGGACCATCTGGCTCCGGGAAAAGTACCTTGTTGAATTTAATTGGTGGCATTGACACTCCGACCGATGGCCACATCTACTTCGCGGGTGATGACATCAGTCGCTATTCGCGCCGGCAGC
>JAGQPD010000930.1 GCA_020426865.1 Planctomycetales bacterium | reverse complement strand
AGGATTTCGCCGGCTGCGTGCTGGTGATCAGCCACGATCGCTGGTTCCTGGACCGGATTGCCACGCATATCCTGGCATTTGAAGGGGACGCTTACGTCCACTGGTGCGAAGGGAACTACCAGACGTACGAGCAACAGCGTCGCGAACGGTTGGGGATCTCCGACGACGAGCCGCGGCGGTTTAAGTACAAGAAGCTGCAACGTTAGTCCGGCGTTCGTCTTGACCCTTTGGCCAGGATCCAGTACGAAACAAACTAACCAGACGTGATTTGCTGTCGCAGCAGTCCGCGACGGGATAGTTTCACGTGGTCTGTAAGATAATCCAAATGGGAGAGACGTAAGTGACAATTCTGCGTACCGGGTCGAATCAGAAATACTCGGATGGTTGGGAAAAGGCGTTTGGCAAAGGCGGACGCAGCTCGACTGCCGCCGGGGTGTCTGGAAGCACGAAGCCGAAGGGAGCGAGCAAGGCAAAAAAGGCGGTGAAAAAAACAGCCAGTACCAGCAAGATCGCGTCGGCGAAGAAAAAGCCAAGTGCCAAGAAGCCGACTCGCAAAAAATAGCTTTTCCGCTTACGCTCGGGGAACTCATCGGAGACCACATTCCATGAAGGTGCATCTGCGTTATTGCTCGGTGTGAGGTTACGAACCCGAAGCCGTCGGTCTGGCGGCGCGATTGTTGGAAACGTTCAAGCAGAAGATCTCTGTCTTGGAGTTGGAGCCTTCCGGCGGCGGATGTTTCGAGTTGGAAATAGATGGTCAGGCCGTCTATTCCAAGCTGCAAACTGGCGAGTTCCCGGATGTCGATACGCTGATGTCCAAAATTGCCGAACTGAAACGATGACGGTCTTATGGATCATAGGGAAAAGAACAGCGACCGCCAGATCAACAGCGGTGGTGTTTTTTTCTGTCCGTGCTGCTGCCAATCCAGTCGGTATCGAGTGTTGATCGAATCGCGATGGATGTGGCTGATGGCCTGGATCGGGTTTTGGCCGCGTGGGGGAAAGATACAGTGCTCCACGTGTTCGGCGAACTTCGACAGTCAAGTGCTGCTCTGCGACACAGAGGCCGAACACTCGGCGCTATTGTCCATCGTCCGGCGCATCTTGGTCCGTACGATGGTCGAAGTGGGCGATGTGTATCCCGGAGGGGCCAAACGTTGGTTGCGAGTCATGACACAAATGTTAGGGATGGAAACAACCTACGAGGATGTTGTGCGGCTGGCCAGGGAATTCGGGCACTCGAAAGGTGTAAGCGATCGAGCGGCGTTGCGGGATGGGTTGACCGCCTTCGACGAATTCGTCCAAATGGAAAGCGCACCGCTGGCGATTAAAGGGCGACTGGCCATTCTGCAGACCGCGGCCGAATCACTGCGCGAGGAGAGTTACGTACCACCGACGGACCTGTTGATCTTACGAGCATTAGGGCAAGCGTTGGGCATTCCTGAACCGCAACTGCGACAGTCACTACCCGACGATGAAGGGATTCTTGACGAGCCTTGATTCCTTCCAGCCCAATCCCAGATCATGCGCGCGAGAGAAATTCCCCGTTCCGTGTGTCGACCTTGATCCGTTCCCCCTCGACCAAATACTCCGGGACTTGTACGACCAGTCCGGTTTCCAGCGTCGCGGGTTTTGTGCGGCCGGTCGCCGAGTTCCCGCGGACCTGAGGGTCGCACTGGGTGATCGTCAGTTCTACGGCGGTTGGAAGTTGTACGCCAACGCAGTTGCCGTTGTAGATCAGCGCCAGGATCCCTTCAAGTTCTTCGGTGATATACGGTGCCTGTTCGCGAATATCCTCCAGTGGCACGGAGTATTGGTTGTAATCGGCCTGGTCGAGCAGATACATATCGGTGGGATCGCTATACATCATCTTGACGGCACGTCGTTCAAAGTCGGCTTCTTCCAGCGACTCGGTCCCCTTCAGCGTGATATCGGTCTTTTGTTGCGTGACGATATTGCGGCCGCGATACTTATAGAGAGTCGCGGCGCCGCGCGCGGAAGGTGTTTGCACGGTGATCGTTTCAATGAGGACTGGTGCTCCGTCATAGTTGACCACCGCACCGGGTTTGATTTCCTTTGCCAACACTTCTTGAGTTCCTGTTGTGTGGATGAAAGAAGCGAAAACGCTTGACGAAATACGATCACGGCCTAGCGATCGCCGTAATGGTGACCACGATCGATGCGATCCCACGATCTCAGCTGAGAATTGCGCCGGACTGCGGGTCAACGACAACGCCTTGGCACAGGCGTCCGAGCTGCTCGAGTACGATCAACAAACCGCCGGGGTCCATGATCTCGTCGTCATAGTCACCGTCGTCGCGGTAGGTCTGTTGCTCGAAATGAAAGATATCGAGCCGTGCGTCGCAAGTCTTCAATTGTTCCAATTTGGAATTGTCGTCTTTGGAGGCAAGGGATCGGCGGAGATCGCGGGAGATCTCCGGGATTTGTTCCCGCACCTCCTCACCGGAAATGCATGACACATCCATGGCGGCGTAGTCCTCCGGCGAGACGACCGTCAGCGAATCGATACGTCCTTCTCCGTCGGCCTGAACGTTGGTGATCACGAACCGGTCGTTGAGCTTACCGAGCTCCGCCTGTAGTTCGGTCGCTCGCGGGCGACGTTGGTGGTCAAAAAAGACAAAAAACGTTTCTCGCCACTGGTATTCTGGGTTTTCGAACAGTGACATGGCCACTCCGAGAGAAAAAGACGAACACGGCTTACTCCACTCGGGCCGATTCTAGACGAATTCCACGGCCATTGGCAAGTGACGGACGCCAATTCGGGCCAGTCGGCGAATTTGCAGCTAACTCCAGTCGTCCTCGGCCGTAATGCCACCTTGCCAGGATTCCAGGGCCTGAATGATCTGGTCCCGCTCTTCACGCGTCGCCCAGACGGACTCGTCCTGCTCAAGGCGAACTTCATATTCCCCTTCACGCTCGCAATCTTCGTGGCCGCAGAAATGTGGTAGATCCGAAACCCACATGATCCGGTAGAGCGGTACGTGCTTGTCGTCAACCAAACAAAGGATCGATCGCATCGTAACGGTCCCCCTTCCAAGAATCGTGTCAGAAACTTAATCAAAACTTCCCGCGGAATCTAACCGCCTAGTTCCGTAGCACGCCGTGTTGCCGCTTCGACGGCACCAATCACCGCGCCCCGCATTCCCATTCTCTCCAGTTCGGCGATTCCGGCAATAGTTGTCCCCGCCGGGCTCGCCACGCGGTCCTTCAATACCGCCGGATGCTCTCCTGTTTGGAGCACCATTTGTGCCGCTCCGGCCACGGTCTGAGCTGCTAGTTGCAATGCTACATCACGTGGCAACCCCATCCGAACGCCCCCGTCACTCAACGCCTCAATAAACTGATAGACAAACGCCGGGCCCGATCCACTCAACCCCGTCACCGCATCCAATTGTTTTTCGTCCAGCTCCACCACAATTCCCACCGCTTCAAGCAGTGTTCGCACTTTATCTGCATCGTCGTTGGACACCCGCTCGCCCCGACTGATGGCGGCCGCACCGCAACCGACCAACGACGGTGTGTTGGGCATCACGCGGATGACGCGGCGGCTGTGGAGGAGTCTCGCTAGTTCGTCGATGCGCGTGCCAGCCACAATCGAAACGAACAATGTTCCCACGACGTCGGCGGCGGTTAGTCCGGCCAAGGCGGTCGAAAGTTGTTGTGGTTTGACCGCAATGAACACGATATCGCTGTCACGGACCAATTGGACATTGTCCCGAACCGAATTCGCTCCCGTGACCAACGACTTTAGACCTTCCACCGCGGCAGCCACGGTGTCGGCGGCGCGAAGCTGGTCGCCTTCGACCAGGCCAGACCCAACGAAGCCGCAGGCCAGGGCCCTCGCCATCTGGCCGGCGCCGATAAATCCGATCCGAATCGAAGCTAATTCCGCTGCTGTCATGTCAAGTTTGTATCATGCTGGGACGAGTTTGGGCATCCCCACTTTGGTCCTATGGTTGGCATATGATGGCACCCGCACGCGACACCACCCCCTTGCCGGCGCATGCAGCTAGCACTGGCGGCCGACGTGGCTAGCACAATTTAGGGTAATCCACCTGATGCGTGAATACTATCCGGTGAACGATTTTCGGCAATGACGAATGTTCCCCGGTGATTCCCCGGTGCGGCTCGTCACAGGCCTCATTTCCCATCGATGTCGCATGTATGTATCGGCCCGATTTACGTGCTGTCTGGAAACGGATCGGGCGGTAAATGGCGATTTGCCGATTTGCCGACCTTGATCATACTGACCTGGACGCCCATCCCGTCTTTTGAGATACTCCGCGCCACGCTTGACAGTGTCCGTCGAGGCCGTTGATCGTCGTACTTGATATTTTGCGTTGGTCGTTCACGAAGGAGACAAAACCGTGTCGCGCATCCTTCACCTTGGGGTGTTCGTTGTTCTCGGGACGTCGTTGTTGTTGAGTGATCGAATTGCCGTGGGTGCCGAAGAACCGGGATTCCTGTCACGGTTGAATCCGTTTGCTTCACCGGCCGCGAGCGACACAAAGCCACGTCCGTCGGACGAGGGGGGACTTCATTTTCCGAAGCTGCCTTCAGTGACAGAATTACTGCCTGAACGACCGCCGCGCACTGGTCCGACATTGGGCGAAAAAATCAGCAAGGGGACGCATCGGATGTGGGACAAGACGAAGGCGACGTTTACTCCCAGCCGGTCGGCCGCGCCAAGCTCGTCATCCAGTTTCTTCCATCTTCCGACGTGGGGGAAGAAACAGAGCAAATCGACCAGGTCCAAAGCAACGTTTCTTTCCAGCTGGCGCGGCACGAAAAAGCAACCGAGAAAGATCGAAACCGTCAACGACTTTCTCAGTCAGGAAATGCCGTAGCGGATTCGTACGGGTTGGCCTTCGGTCGCACGATCGACGGTATCGCCACAATACCTTGTGGTTCGAGGTATTGGCAGGATAGCGGCCGATCGGGGACCTAATCGCCGGCACCTACTCTTTCGCGGTTCTCTCGCTACAATCAAGGTCATGATAACTGACTTGATCTTGGGAACGGCGGGGCACATTGACCACGGTAAGACGGCGCTGATTGGCGCGCTCACCGGTGTGAATACCGATCGGTTGCCGGAGGAAAAACGCCGAGGCATCACGATTGAGCTTGGGTTCGCCCAACTGCAGCTCGGACCTTACCACCTGGGAATCGTCGATGTCCCTGGCCATGAACGCTTCGTGCGAAATATGTTGGCCGGGGCCACCGGAATGGATTTGGCGATGCTGGTGGTCGCGGCCGATGACTCGGTCAAGCCGCAGACCCGAGAACACCTGGAGGTGTTGCGGTTGTTGGATATCGCCGCGGGCGTCGTGGTGATTACCAAATGTGATCTCGTCGATCCCGAATGGATTGGTTTGGTGGAGAGTGAGATCGACGAAGTCACGGAGGGGACGGTCTTTGCCGATGCGGTGAAGGTCCGGACGAGCACGGTGACAGGAGCGGGAATCGACGAGCTGAAGGATGCCTTGTTGTTGGCTGCCAAGAGGGCCGCGCTGGCAGTCCCCAGCACTCGGCTGACCGCCCCCTTTCGCATGGCTGTGGATCGCAGTTTCACCATTGCCGGTCATGGAACGGTTGTCACCGGAAGTGTTTCCAGTGGTACGGTTCGCGTGGGGGACGAGCTGGCATTGCAGCCGGACGAGATCACGGTCCGCGTGCGGGGAGTGCAATGCCACGACCGGTCGGCCGAACAGGCGCATCGTGGTCAGCGAACCGCAATCAATCTGGCTGGCGTCCATCACGAACAGATTCAGTGCGGTCACGAGTTGGCCGCACTGGGGCATTTGCATCCTAGTCGTTTGTTAACGGTGTTTGTAGAAATCTCTCCCGATTCACCGCGGCCGCTGAAGCACCGGCAGCGAATTCGACTGCATGTGGGGACAGCGGAGCGGCTGGCGTCGGTAGCGCTGATGGGTTGTGAAACGATCACGCCGGGCCAGTCGGGGTGGGCACAGATGTTTCTCAGTCAACCGGTGGCTGTGGTTTGGAACCAGCCCTTTGTCGTTCGGAGTGAATCGCCGGTGCACACGATGGGAGGAGGCCGGGTGATGGTCCCGACGTCGAAGAAGTTGCGTCGGCCTCCAGCAGAAATTCTCTGTTTGCTTGACGATCTACGATCGCCGGACATGGCGGCACGCGCCACCGCGGCCGTCTTCTTCGATAGCAAGCAACCGTGGCAGCCGAGCGATCTGTTTCGTGCGGCCGGTATCGACGATCCGGGACCATTGGCAAGTCGGCTGGTGGCCGAGCGTCGATTGATCGAAGTGGCCGTATCACATTCGCGCAAACAAATCGTACATCCGATGCAATTGGACGAGATCGCCACCAGTGTGACGCGTTTCTTGCAACGGGTTCATCGGCGCGAGCCGTTGTTGCCGTTCGTGCCACGGGCGCGAGTCGTCAGTCACCTGGAGTACATCGGAGATCCTGCGCTGATTGATGCCACGCTGCAACGGATGGCCAAGTCCGGCGCGGCACGTGTGACACCAATGGGGCTGGCCACACCGGACCATGGTCCGCAATTGACGAAAAACGAGCAGCGGCAATACGATGACTTGATTCAGTTGTTCGCGGCACAGGGATTTCAGCCGCCGACCGTCGGGGAGTGTCGGCAACAGGCCGCTCGGGCGGCCGATTCCGTGAAAAAACTGATCGAGCTGGCGGCGATGCAAGGGGAGCTGGTCAAAATCAATTCGGACATCTATCTTCATCAAACCAGTTTTACGCGGTTATTGGCCGTGCTTCGCGCTGAATTGACCGACGGTAAGGGACTGACCGTTAGCCAGCTGCGCGAGTTGCTCGATACGTCGCGTAAATATGCGGTGCCAATTTGCGAATATCTCGACCGCGAGGGCTACACCCAGCGGCAGGGAGATGTGCGAGTCCGAGGAACGAAGGAGATTGCTTAACGATGCCCAACAACCTGTTTCGAAATATTCCATCGGTGAATGAATTGTTGGAAAGCCCCCCCTTGCGATCGCTGGTGGACAAGGTCAGCCACAATGTTGTGGTTGCCGAGGTCCGCACATTCCTGGACCCCATGCGCGCCGATATTCAGACCGCAACGAAAGACATTCACGTGCCATCGGCGGGCGAATTGGCTGAGCGCATCGCAGGGTGGATTGTTACGGAACAGCAGCCACGGCTGCGTCCGGTGATCAATGCCACGGGGATTATCCTGCACACGGGACTCGGTCGCGCTCCGTTGGCTCAAGCTGCGATCGATGAGATGGCCGTCGTCGCTGGAGGGTACGCGACCGTTGAAGTTGATCCCGATAGTGGGCAGCGGTCGCAACGCGTTCGGACCGTCGAAAAGCTACTGACGGAATTGACCGGTGCCGAAGCTGCCACGGTGGTGAATAACAATGCCGGTGCCACAATGTTGGCATTGGCTGCGCTGGCTCAGGGACGCGAAGTTGTTGTCTCCCGCGGGCAGTTGATTGAAATCGGCGGTAGCTATCGCCTGCCCGAGGTGATGGAGACAAGCGGTGCGAAACTGCGGGAAGTCGGCACGACGAATAAGACTCGCATCGGTGACTTCGATTCGGCGTGTCATGAACAAACAGGGGCGCTGTTGCGGGTGCACACCAGCAATTATCAGGTGGTTGGTTTTACCGAATCGCCATCGCTAGAGGAACTCGTCGCCTTGGGCCGTCGGCGTGGCGTGCCTGTGATCGACGATATTGGCTCCGGTGCGCTGATCGATTTCGCCAAGTACGGACTGGCCGGCGAACCGGTCGCCAGCGATTCGATCGCCGCGGGCGCCGATGTGGTGTTGTTTAGCGGTGATAAGCTGTTGGGGGGCCCGCAGTGCGGTATCGCTGTCGGACGACGGGAGGTGATTGAAAAGCTGTTGGCGCATCCGTTGATGCGCGCCCTTCGCGTGGACAAAGTAACCTTGGCCGCCTTGGCGGCGACCTTGCGATTGTGGCGAGATCCGCTTACCGCAGAACTCCACGTGCCACTACTTACCTTGGTCGCGACCTCCGTAGAAAACCTGAAGAACCGTGCCGAACGACTTGTACCCCAACTGGCGGCCTGTTCGGTGGTGGGGACTGCGGAAGTGGTCGAAGGGTCGACGTATTTGGGAGGCGGTGCCGTCCCGGGTCAGTTATTGCCGACGTGGTGCGTCGCCCTGACTCCAGCCAAGGAATCGGTTGATCGTCTGGCTGAGCTCCTGCGACGTCAGACACCTTCCGTCTTCGGTCGCGTCCATCAAAACCGGCTGCTGTTGGATCTTCGAAGCGTGCTGCCGTCGCAGGACGCCCTGCTGGCGGAAACCACGTCACGCTGCCAGTGGGAACACGCCTAACAACATCGTTAATGAATGGATCCTTCTAAAATAGAACA
>JAGQPD010000929.1 GCA_020426865.1 Planctomycetales bacterium | reverse complement strand
CGAAGAAGCGCGGCACGATGGTCGGGAACATCACGATCATCGACAACGGCGATGAGATCGACTGCCGCCGGATGGGGACGGGCGGCTACGCGATCCCGTCAATCTGCGAACCAAGTGTGATTCAGTTCAAAGATTGCAACGCGGACTTCGTATTACATGTCGAGAAGGACACGGTCTGGAGCCGGTTCAACGAAGATCGATTCTGGGAGCAGTACAACTGCATTCTGACGGAAGGTTCGGGTCAGCCGCCGCGTGGTGTTCGTCGTCTGCTGCATCGTTTGCACCATGAGCTCGGTCTGCCGATCTACTGTCTGCTCGATTGCGATCCCTGGGGGCATTACATTTACAGCGTGATCAAGCAGGGGTCGATCAACCTGGCCTACGAATCCCAGCGGATGGCGGTCCCCGACGCGAAATTCCTCGGACTCCGCAGCATCGATCTGGAACGCTGCAAGCTCGATCCAGGCGTCAGCATCCAACTGAAGGATAGCGATCGCAAACGAGCCAAACAAATTGCCAAGTATCCCTGGTTCGAAAAGAAAAAGGATTGGCAAAAGGAAATCGCTCGGATGCTGCAAAATGACTACAAATTGGAAGTCGAAGCACTCATCAATCGCAGTATTAGCTACGTTACCGAAGAATACACCCCAGAACGACTGAAGAAGCGAGACTGGCTTGACTAGACACCCCGCAGGTTTCGCCGTGATTGTGTCCATCCCTGTCCTGTGGGGAGATCAAGATGCGCTTGGGCACGTCAACAACACGGTTCCGATCCGTTGGTTTGAATCGAGCCGTGTGGCGTACATCGAACAGAGTGGCATGCATGAAATGCTGACCGGGTTGTCCTTGGGGCCGATTCTCGCATCGACGACCTGTCACTATCGCAAGCAACTGTTTTATCCTGATACAATCCACGTTGGCGCTCGTGTGTCCAAGGTGGGGCGAAGCAGCATGATCGTTGAACATCAAGTCTATAGTGACAGCTTGCAGGCAGTGGCGGCGGACGGAGAATCGGTGATCGTTGTGTTCGACTATGCGTCCCAACGACCGGTGCGTATCCCGGAAAAAGTGCGACAGGCCATCGCCAACATTGATGGACCCGAAGTGGCTGGAATACGCCGCCATGAATGACTCAGCCTGACGCCAGTCCCAGCGGTACGGCGCAAGCCCTCCGGTGTTACCCCCTTCGCTAACACTCCCGACTTCCGTCGTGACCATCATACCTCGAACCACAAAGTATTGGGCCCGTGCTTTGGGTGTCAATACCTCGAACCACAAAGTATTACGTCTGAGGCCGGGTGGACGCCGGGTGTAGCTCGACATCTCCGGGCTGAGTTGATTGCCAGCGGGCCGACCACGGACGCCGTCGGAGAAAGATCCGGAGCAGAAATGCTGCCGTCTAGCGGTCGCCGCCCGGATCGCTCCGCCGTGTCCAACTGCCTTGGCCCTCTTGCCCCCAATTGTCCATTGCCAAGCCGAACGGTTGCGCCTGGGACACGGCTGGAGCTATGTGACGCCGCCGGTTGCGAGCGGCAATCAGTCTCTCCAAATCTTGTCGAGATCGATTTCAACGTCGCTGATGAACGTCGGTCGCAGCACGCTTTCGGCGCAACGTGTGTGCGTATAACTTTTTTGATCAGCCAACACATACACGTCGACAACCTGTTCTTGCGGATCCACAATCCAATACTCGGGAACTCCGCAGCGTTGATACATCTCCAGCTTCAAAATGCGGTCGTAGTCTGGGTTTGACTCGGATATGATTTCCACGCACAGGTCCGGAATACCGCGAATCCGCTTGGGGGTAATGATCCGCTGGTTGGCAGTGAGGATAACAACCAGATCAGGCTGAACAACGTCGTGCGATGCCAGTTCGACGTCCGTCGGTGCATTGAACACCTTTCCTCGCTGTTGAAGTTCCAGCTGGGTATAGAGTTGGAATTGGAGATGGCGGGACACAGTTTGGTGCCGCGTCGAGGGAGCCGGATTCATGTAGTGTTCTCCGTTCACCACTTCGTGCCGATTTCCATCGGAAGGAAAAAACTGGTACTCGCGATACGTGTACTTATGCAGCGATTTCAGATCCATGACTCACTTCCCCGATTTCATTTCATGCAACTTCAGTTTACCACGAACCGACGCAGCTGGGTATTCCGGCCCCCCAGATTGCCACGTCACGTAGTGCCTCTTACCCGATGTTGCCAGCGCTGGAATACATAGCTCCAGCCGACCCGCTGGCACTTGAACCAGTTGCGAGTACAGATCACCGGTCAGCACGCCGTTGAGCCGCGGCGTCGGCGGAGCGATTGGCGGGTGGCCGCTCGCGTGGACGTTCAACATGGAGTCCGAGTTGCCGGGCCACGGCCGTGACCAAATGAAACCCGGCTCGCTCCGCCGTGTCCTACCGTCTTGGCGTTCTTTCCCGTGTTGGCCACCTCTGGGCCGAGTGATTGGGTTTGGGCCACGGCTGGAGCTATGTGAATCCCGAATCGTACGGCAAGGCTCTTGTGCGAAGCGCCATCGCAGGCGAAACTTGAGATGCCTGCGGTACCGACTTGGTTCGGAGAGATCGAGCGACGACACCCGTTATGCGCTGCCGCCTTCGAGACGGAAGTCGTCAAATCGCGGATGACGGCCATTCAAAATCCGCCGCCCTATTTTTGACGTAACCAATTTGAGGTAACCAAGTCGTGAACGATCCATTGCCAAGCCCGACGAACCCCAATCCGTACGAAGCACCGGTGGTACCTGGGATGGGAGCCAATGCAAGGACGAACGTACCGAAAGATCGGCCGGTTTCGACGGTCGTGTTTGGTGTGCTCAACATCGTCTTCGGGCTACTCGGATTGTGCGGCCTGATGTTCAGTACCGTTGTGTTGTTTGTTGATCCTAAGGCTTTGGAGACGGGGCAGCCCAATCCG
>JAGQPD010000928.1 GCA_020426865.1 Planctomycetales bacterium | reverse complement strand
GCGGCGGTGAAGGCGGATACGGTGGGATGGGGGGCGATGGTTTCGAAGTCCCCGAATGGAAACTGTTCCGCTACTACGATTTTTCAGTCTACCCAGGACGATCGTACCAATATCGCGTCAGCCTCTTCGTGGAAGACCCCAACAATCCGCAAAACATCTCGGAAAAACCACCAAACAGCCTGGTCACCCGCGAAGTTGCCGACCGTATTTCACGGTTGCCCAAACCGGAAGCTGGCAAGCGAGGAACCTATTGGCGGACCACCGATTGGAGTGACCCCAGCCCGATTGTCACCGTCAACCCTGGCCGTGATATGATCGCTGGCGAAGTGGCCCCTGCCACACAATCGTCTGCCGCAAACGGATTGTCGTTCACCAAGTCGCTCTCGGAACCAATTGCCAAGGTTATGGCAGTAATGTTCGATCGCAGCCATCAAATTGATGTCGGCGGCGAAAAGTCCGATGCCCGACGCGGCACCGTCGCCAATTTCAAGCTCGACAAAGTCGAAATTCTCGATTTGAAAGAAGGCTCGCCGATTCTGGAAGAACAGAAGGACTACGCCTTCGTGACCAATACGTTGATCCTCGATATCCGTGGCGGTGAGACGATCAATAACAAACCATGGGCGAAAGCCCCCGGGGAAATGCTCGTTTGGGACCCGATCAGCAATCAAGTACGCGTGCTCGACGAATTGGACAATGCCGATCGTTTCTCCATGTTCGTCTTCCCGGAAGAGGACCCAACAATGGGGCGCGATGGCGGTTATGGGGCTGCCCCAGGCGCCGAAGGCGAAGGAGGTCGCAGCGGTTACGGCTACGGTGACGAAGGAGGCGCCGGCGGTGGCCGACGTACTAACTCCCGGTCACGGTCACGCCAGAATCAGCAGCCACAACAACGCGGCGGCTATGGCTACGGACGGTAATAGACGTCTCTCAAAGCCGCGTACCTTTTTCAATTTCAATACGTTCGCAAAACTAACGCAACCGTTCACGAAGAATCTTCCTTCGTGAACGGTTTTCTTGTTGAATCCATGGCTCCGTGCCTCCGTCAGATGAATTGTCCGCCCGACGATGAGCTCGTGATGCATTTATAAACTCCCGTTGTTGCACCCCAAAGACACTGCTACACCGTCGCGCGCAGCGACGCTAGCACTCGCATGTCTAATAAATTTTTTTCTCGATTAAAAAAAATGCCCTTGACCAGTTTGGGCTGACCGGATATTTATCCCCCCACTTGTCATATTCGGTTCGACGTACGCCCGGTAGCTACCGCTTCGCGGGTCACTTGTCTCCAGAAAACACGGGACGCAGAAAGATGTGGTTTAGGCGACTACGGAAGCGAGCTATCGAGTGGGAGCGGAGGTTATTGTTGCAGCCACTGTTTCCGAGCGAAATGATTCGAGACGTTGAAATGGATTTCCAGCAGGACGCGCATAGATCAAGGAGCATGGCGTTGAAAGCCACCTCAAAAACCGTTGCTGGTCTGGTTGCTCTGGCACTGTCAATTCCCACGGTCCCAAGTGTGAGCATGATGCTTGCGATTGGTGTGGGAAGTGCAAGCACGGCACCGGCCCATGGACAACTCACAAAAACACCAGAACGACGTCGTTCGGATGAATTGCTCAAGCAAGGGCGCAAGGCACTTGAGGCGAACAATCTGGAGGAAGCCCAGTTCTGTTTGCAGCAAGTGGAACAGCTTGGCGTTCGATATGACAATCTGTTTCAACATTTTGTCGACACACCAGCCAAGCTACGTAACGACATTGCTCAGGCGATGGGCAATCGTCCGCAGCCGCCGAGTTCTCGATTTACGCCTCCGGCCACGGGAGTCGCACAGATCCAGCCCACGGCGGGAATGGGAGCGGCGATCGAGAACCCGTATGTGCCGAACGTCAATGCGTCGGACGCATTGCTGTCGCAAATGACGGATTCCGCCAAGGCTCAGAGTTTGCGGTTTATCAACGAGGGGCGGGCGGCGCTCGCACAGGGCGACGCGACGTCGGCGATCGGCTGGTACCATCGAGCCCTTGCCTTGGGAGCTACGTTCGCTCCCGGTGAAGATGGGTTGCGAAATTTTGGCGCGGAATTGGTACAAGCAGGGATCAACCCTCAACAATTGATTCCCACCGTGACGCAGCAATTGGCACAGCAAGCAATTCCGGGCGCGCAAGAGCTTGCCGGGCAAGTTCCGCAAGTCATTACCAACGCGTTGGCAACCGGTGCGGCACCGATTCCGCAGAACAGTGCTACGTCCGATGCGGCAATCGCTCCACAGAAAATGGAAACCCTGAAATTGCTGGCCCAGGCCAGGATGGCATTTGATCGCGGCGACGTGGCAGGTGCCGAACAACTGGTACGGTCTGCCCAGGCATTGAACGTACCCGATTCAGCCTACGCTGCGGGTGAACCGAGACCATGGATGATGTTGCTGGATATTGAACAACGCAAGCGACAAATTGAACGGGGAATGGGCCAAGTAGCTAACGCAGTCGGTACAGCCGCACAAGCGGGATCGCAAGTCACAACCGCGTACGCTCAGCAACCATTGAATGGGGGTGCAGCTCGTCGACCGACCGCCCGACCGGTTCAATTTGACCAGGATGATCCATTTGCCGACGTGCCGGGTCTACCGAGCATCCCGGCACCGACGGAAACCACGCCGGCACCACAGATTCCGGCTCCGACGGCACCGGCGGTCACGGGGAGTGGTCTTGGACCAGAAACACCGGCTCAAAACAACTTTGCGCCGATCGTCGATGCTCCGTCACGAAACGTGACTGACCAACCACCGCTGTCGCAGATCACATCAGACGATCCAGCAGAGCCAGCCGCCGAGTCGGCTGCCGACCGATTGATTCGTCAAGGCGAAGAGGCATTGGACAACAACGACATCGACGGAGCTCGCCGGTATTTCATCCGAGCATTCGCGCAACAGGATCAGTTGGATGCTGAATCACGGCAGCGTCTGCAAACGTATCTGCAAGACTTGCGGGTATCACCGATCGACGCTCCAGCCAATGGTGACAGCGGTGTTGCCGGTGGCAGCAGTGCACCTCAGCTCACACCAGCTGAGCAGCAACAGTTGCGTGAGTTGTACAGCGTCGTCTCAAGCGAGCAGGCGAACATCAACCAGATGCGGGAAAAAGATCCGACAGGTGCCTGGGAGCGTCTGAAGAAGCTTCGCGATACGATCAGCAAGGCAGAAGCGCCCGAGCGTTCTCGCCGTGCGTTACTTTCTCGCGTCGACCGTTCACTTACGGAATTAGAAACCTACATTGAGCAGAACAAGCCGCGGATTGAAACGGAAGAGCGCAACCGCAAGGTGCTCGCAGAGATCGAACAACGTCGCAAGCAGCGAAACTACGTTGATTCGACGTTGCAGGAAATGGTCGATCAGTTCAACACACTGATGGACGAACAACGTTACGCCGAGGCACGCGTGATTGCGAAAAAAGCTCAAGAGCTGTCACCGAATGACCCGGTTGTGGAGCTGATGGTTTGGAAAGGCCATTTCGCCCAGCAGTTGGCCACGCAAATGAATCGTCGTGAAAAATCGGAAGCTGGCTTCCGTACCGTGATGGAAAATGTTCACGAATCGGCGATTCCATACGATGACAACGATCCGATTTCGTTCCCTCAACGACCGATTTGGGAAGATTTGACGCGTAGCCGGCGGCGGGCCGAACGCGAAGGTCGAGCACGATACAGCGACGTTGAGATGGAGATCCATCGCGCTCTTAAGAAGCCTGTGTCGGTCGATTTCGACGGGACACCGCTGTCGACCGCCATGGACACGCTCGGCAAGCTCGCTGGCGTCGATATCGTACTTGATCCCAAGGGGCTCGTGGCCGAAGGTGTTACAACCGATACCACGGTTGGTTTGACCCTGCGCAAACCTGTCAGTCTGAAGAGTGCGTTGAACCTGCTTCTCGAACCGTTGCGTTTGAGCTATGTGGTACAGGACGAGGTGTTACGGGTAACCAGCGAAATGGTTCGCAACGAAGATGTGTACACTGAAGTATACAACGTCGCCGACCTGGTGATCCCGATTCCGAATTTTAACCCGAACGGCAATATCGGGTTGGCAGCCGCGATTCATGACGCTCATCGTTCACAGTTGTTTGGACAGTATGGAGGCCGCACGGTCAAGACGCCGTTTGTGCTTGCCGACAACGATGCGTCGTCCAACAGTGTCAACCCCTTGGCGTTGGCACAAATGGGCCAGCAATCGTCACTCCCCAGCGTACCGATGCCGAATCAGGCATTATCTGGTGCCGGAGGACAAGGTGGTGGCTCGCAGGCCGACTTTGACACCCTCATTGACTTAATCGTCACCACCATCGATCCAACGACATGGGACGAAGTTGGCGGTGCCGGCTCGATCGCACAATTTGACACGAATCTGAGCCTGGTTGTGAGCCAGACGCAGGACGTCCATGAAAAGATCCTCGACCTGCTCGGCCAATTGCGTCGACTGCAAGACTTGCAAGTGACGATCGAAGTGCGGTTCATCACACTGAACGACGACTTCTTCGAACGAATCGGGATCGACTTTGACTTCAATGTCAATGATCGCACAGGTCTTGCACAGGCCGACCTGGTTGGCCGGGATGAAGGTCCGAGCATTACGATTGGCCTCGATCCATCCGGCCAGCCGACCGCGGACTTGGATCTGCAATTCACGCAGAACACGTTCGCCAGTGCGGTGCCACAGTTCGGCGGTTTCGATCCGAACTCGGCAGCCAACTTTGGGTTCGCGATCCTCAGTGACATTGAAGCATTCTTCGTGATCCAGGCCGCTCAAGGCGACCAACGCACGAACGTGCTGCAAGCGCCGAAGGTAACCTTGTTCAATGGGCAACAAGCCTTCATCACCGACTCGGCCAACCGGCCATTCGTGACGAACTTGATCCCAGTCGTCGGTGACTTTGCCGCCGCTCACCAACCGATCGTTACCGTGCTTTCCGAAGGGACAACGCTCAGCGTACAAGCCGTAGTCTCCAACGATCGCCGCTTCGTTCGACTGACAATGGTGCCGACATTCAGCCGCATTGGCCGAGTCGACACGTTCACGTTCACCGGCCGTACGACGTCCAACTCGGGTACTGCGGCGGTGGATCCTAGTGACGAAACGATGACGGTACAGAACGACGAAGAAACGGTGACCGAAGGGACAACCGTCCAATTGCCAACCCTGGCGGTTACGACGATCCAAACCACGGTCAGCGTTCCCGACGGCGGTACGATCCTGCTGGGTGGTATCAAACGCATGAGCGAAGGCCGCAACGAAGTTGGCGTGCCGATGTTCAGCAAACTCCCCTACATCAATCGACTCTTCAAGAACGTGGGTATCGGTCGCGAAACCCAAAGCTTGATGATGATGGTCTCACCACGCATCATCATCCAGGAAGAGGAGGAAGCTCGGTTGCTAGGGCAGGTGAATCCGTAGCGAATACCTTTCGCGAAGCAATTGACGCTTCCACACAACATGGCTACTTCGCGGACAAAGCCCTCGTCTTCGGACGAGGGTTTTGTTATTTCGAGAGTTTCATCAAGGAACCGTCTATGACAGCGATGCAGCGTCGCCGCATCGATCACGATGCCGATTGGCTTGACGTCGCCAACCAATGGAACGTTCGCGACGATACGATCTATCTCAATCATGGCTCATTCGGCCCGCCGCCCAACCCGGTGGCGGAGGCCAAACGCGATTGGCTACAGCGGATGGAATGCCAACCGATGGACTTTTTCTGTCGGCACTTTGAACAGGCAGTGGTGGACGCGCGCGGGGCGCTCGCCCGGTTTGTGGGAACCAATCGCAAAGACCTGGTACTCTGTGACAACGCGACGGCCGCCATGAACATCGTCGCCCGCAGTTTTCCTTTGTCGTGCGGCGACCAAGTGTTGCTGACCAACCACGAATACGGGGCGGTGCACCGCATTTGGCAACGCGCGTGCGAGCAAACCGGCGCCCAACTGCGGGTCGCGAACCTTCCTGTTCGCTGCCACACCTCTGCCGACGTTTTACATCCACTGCTTGCCGCCGTTTCCGCCTCGACGAGGTTGATTGTCGTCAGTCATATCACGTCACCTACCGCCATTATCTTTCCCATCGTCGATATCTGTCGCGAAGCCGCCGACCGGGATATCCCGGTCTGCGTCGATGGCCCCCATGCAGTCGCCACATTGGATTTGGCACTCGATCGACTCGGTTGTGCGTTCTATACGGCCAGTTGTCACAAGTGGCTGTCAGCGAGCTTGGGGAGCGGATTTCTGTATGTGCATCCTGCGTGGCAGGACCGCATCCAACCAATGCAACAAAGTTGGGGCCGCCTGCAGCCCGAAATACCACATACATGGGACGAAGAATTCACTTGGCCCGGCACGCGCGACGCCACATCGTTGTTCACCATCCCCGACGCTATTGTCTTCCTGGAGAATATCGGCTGCGAGGCATTCCGTCAACGAACACACTGGTTGGCCCAATATGCTCGGCGCGCACTCGAGCAACTTTTCAACACAATGGCGATCGTTCCCGATTCTACCACCTGGTACCAGACAATGACATTGATCCCGTTACCGGTCGGAAACCATGCTGGCCTGCAACAACAGCTCTGGAAACGATTCCACATTGAGGTACCGATCATCCAATTCGAGGATAACTGGTACATTCGCGTCTCATGTCACCTTTACAATTCGACATCTCATATCGACCTGTTAGTGAAGGCACTTGCTGTACTGTGTCGATCGGGTGGCGGCTGACAGCCTACTCGAGTTCAACAGCTGACAGCCTACTTTAGTTCAAACGGCGGCAAATGCGTTGGTTCTGTCTCAACTTCCGCCACTAGCGGCGAATCGGTGGCCGATGCGTAACGGCCACCAAGCACATCCGGCGCATCGTCGGCAAGTTCTGGATCGTCCGAACGACTTTTTTTCCAGACGATCGTTACACGATATCTCCCGGGGGGTGCACCATCGCCTGTTTCATACGACGTCAGCGAAAAAGTCCCGTCAGCGGTACATGTCGCTCGTGGAAATGGCGAGTCTCTTGTCAATAACGCCTCATCCAATCCAATGAAAGACACTTCCGCCCCCTCAGCCGGTCTACCGCGAAACGTCACGCTTCCCGTCACCAGAACGACATCCATGCGTGATTCACCACGGCATCCAACTAGTGCCCCGATCGACACAAGCAGCATAGCCACTACCCATTCTTTGATAGGGTGTACTTCGCACGATTGACGCATTTCGTCTTCTCCAGGTCGATTCCCCC
>JAGQPD010000927.1 GCA_020426865.1 Planctomycetales bacterium | reverse complement strand
ATCACAATTACTCACGTTGCCCAGGAACACTCGTCATGACATTGGATTTGACTCGTCGCGATGCCATTCGCACGGCCATGGTTTCTTCGGCGGGGTTTCTCGCCTGGCTATCTCGAACTTCGCCCAGCTTGGCGCAGCAAGCTGGCGAAGGCGAGTTGGTTTCATTTGTGGACGAGCCACGAACGCCTGCCAATCGCTTGGATTGGGAGATGCTTGATTCCTGGTTGACTCCCCAGGATCAGGTCTTTTCCGTACAACATTACGGCGTTCCGGAATTCGAATACAACGATTACCGGTTGGAGATTGGCGGCTTAGTGGAAAGGCCCCGCAGTTTATCTTTGGCCGACATCCAAGCGATGCCCAAAGTCGAATGTGTTATGACGCTGGAATGTTCGGGGAACGGTTCGAATCCCGGGTTCATGAATGCCGTATATAACAGCCGCTGGGGGGGAACGCCACTAGCGCCGCTGCTGAAGGAGTGCGGTGTGGATCCGAAAACGACCGAAGTCGTATTCTTTGGCAAAGACTCGAAAGAAGAAACGTTGCGACAGGGAACGCCGCGTGAATTAACCGTCGAGGTTCCATTCGGTCGCAGCATGTCGTTGACCGATGCGCTCCGGCCCGATCTGTTGCTGGCATATGAACGAAACGGTGAACCGATTGAGCATCGCAACGGTGCGCCGATTCGGCTGATCGTTCCCGGATGGTACGGAATCGCGAATGTCAAGTGGCTGTCACGCATCGAGTGCCGAGATCGTCGCTATATGGGCCGATACATGGCTCGCGATTACGTGACGGTGCGTGGTGAGCGCAACGCGGATAGCGTCACCTATGTGGAAACCTCAGTGACGCGTATCAATATCAAATCGGTGGTGGCCCGCGTGACCCGCCAAGAAGGGGTCGATGGCAAAATCCCGGTCAGCACATTCGGAGCAGCTTGGGACGACGGGACGGGGATCTCCAAGGTTGAAGTGCGATTCGACGAGCGCGATTGGCAGGCGGCGAGGATACACGATGAGCCCTGGGCGGAATACGGGTGGCGGTTCTTTTCGACCGATCCGGTCTTACTTGAACCTGGCGAACACACGGTGGTATCTCGAGCCACGAACACGGAGGGGCGGATGCAACCCACCGCCGATGACGACGAGATCGCGCTGAAGAAGACCTATTGGGAGGCGTATCAACAATGGCCGCGAAAGATCGCGCTAGCGTCCTAACGAAGGGGACAGAAGCACTCCCAAAATCCCTGATCCAATCTTGATCAACGAACAAACGGTTCAACGTGACAGGTCCCGTCCCAACGGTCTTGGATACCAGAATCGCGGGCAGTCCCTTTGTCAGCACAGTCGGCAGCGTTGAGTCACATCCGCTGGAAGGGCGCGGGATGGGAGAGCACGGCGGCAGAGGCCAACGGCGTCAACAGCAATCCACCAAAATAAAAACAAATTTCTCCAAGATTCTCCACGACAAGCATTCCCAAATCAGAGAGACTCTACGAAGTGGCACGGAAATGCCTGTCAACCATAAAACACCGGGTTATTATTTGATTATTCAGCAATTCGGAACTTACTAAAACGCAGTACTAAAACGTAGAGACTCTATGTTGCCGCCCCTATTGATGCAAAGGCCTTCCAGGCCTTCGGCCCGAAGGCCCTTCACAACCCCTGCCGGTGGCGCAGCCACCGGTGGCGTGCTCCCCCGC
>JAGQPD010000926.1 GCA_020426865.1 Planctomycetales bacterium | reverse complement strand
GACATTCCGCCGCGGCTCGCGCGTCCGCGGATCGGGACGCCGGTAGTTTTGAAACTCCTCGACCGAGGCAATCACCGCCGCGAAGACCCGCTCGATCCCACTGTCATCCGTCTCGATCGCTGTCAACGTCTCCTTCAACTTCGCCACGTCACTGGTTGGCTCCTCCGTTCGTAACTGCACCTGCTGACCAAACGAGACGATCGCCGATAATAACGGCGCCTCGTTGTCCACCCCCCGATGACGCGAAAAAGACTCGTCGCCCGATTTCTCAATCACACCCAGCTCGCGATAAACGCGGTCAAATCGGTCGTGAATCTCCTGACGCTGCCGCTGAAGACTCCCCGATTGATCAAACAACCACACCACTAACGTCTTGCGGTCATTCAGCGACATCAGTATCTCGTGCGTAATCCGGTCGATCGCGCCAGTTGCACCGGTCGCCGCAACCCCCACCGCCCCGCGAATGTTCCGATCCTCGGCATACTCCAGTCCGGTCGGTACCGCTAACGCGTCGGACATCTCAAACGGACCAATCTCCGCCAGCGCGTCGGGTGGACTTAGAACCTCAACGACATCGTCCAATCGAGGCGCCATCGCCAGCGCTACGTCGACGCCCAGATCGCTATTGGCGCCAATGTCATCAACGACGTCCGCGTCAAAATAGAATTGCTCCGGAATCACCGGCTCCACATGCGGCACCGACGGAGCCAACAACGTTACCGTCTCGCTGGCCGGCCGATAAAGCGATACCAACCCCAACGCCAAGATCACCGACAGATGAAATCCCAAGCTTACCGCCCAAGCCGACGATTCGTCGTCCATCCGCGCTTGCGATCGGCCACTGACCATGTGCCAAACGTTTTGTAGTCGCCCTATCATCTTCTGCATTGCTATCTTCTGCGTTGCTATCTACTGCACGGCTCGCCTACTTCTGGTTGCAGCACGCGACAGGTATGGCGTCACCAGGCAACAGCTCGAGGAGATTAACCATGGTTTTATTGTCGGCAAAACTCGCGAATAAGGCAATCCTCTTGCCGTTTTCGCCCGATTTTTGCCGCTCAAAAGCGCCCAACCTTCGCTTCGCAACCAATCCACCGCATTCGTTGACGACGCCCGCCAAGCCGTTTACAGTAACAGTATTCCACCGTGGCTCATTCCCTTTGACATCGCACTCCGTACAGGGGACCCGCATGCGATTTGTCCACTTCTCCCGTCCGCTTCGCACCATAGCCCCACTTGCCCCCCGCCGTTCGCCCCGCGTCATAGTGGCGATTCTCCTTTCCCTTGTTTTGCCGGCATTCCACGCCCTTGCGCAATCGGATGTCAGCGGCGAGACCGCCAAGAAAATCCCTGAGCCCCTCGACGTTTCACTCCCGACCAAAGACGGTGTCCGCATCAGCTGTCGCTTCTATCCCGGGACGAATGGGAAAAAAACCGTCCCGATCATCATCGTACACGGCTGGGACGAGACCGGAGCCATGTACGAACCACTCGCACTCTGGCTGCAAAAAAACTATGGCCATGCCGTCCTCGTCCCCGATCTCCGTGGACACGGAGAAAGTACCAACCTGGTCGCCCCCAACGGCGACGTCGTCGAACTCGACCGCAGTCGCATGAACAATGCGGACCTGGTTAATATGGTGCGATTCGATCTCGAAGCTGTCAAACGCTTCTTGATGGAGCAAAACAATAAGGAAGAACTGAATATTGAATTATTGTGCGTTATCGGCTCAGAAATGGGAGCCGTCGTTGGCATGAACTGGGTATCGCTCGATTGGAGCTGGCCGCCATTACCCACATTCAAACAAGGCCAGGATGTTAAGGCCTTCGTTCTCATTTCACCACCACCGTCGTACCACGGCATGGATATCCATGCCGCATTGGATCATCCCCAGGTCCGCAAGCTTTCGGCGATGATCGTCGTCGGCGAAAACGATTCCGCTAAAGCAGTCGCTTCCGCTCGCCGTATCCATAGCGCACTTTCCCCCTACCATCTGACCGACCCCAAAGACGAAGAAGAGAAAATCAAGAACCAAGACCTGTTCTTCTTTCGGCTTGACACCAGTCTGCAAGGCAGCAAGGCCGTCAATGCCCCCGGACTCCATGTCCCCGAACGAATCGGATACTTCATCAAGTGGCGGCTCGTCGACCGCGAACATATCTTCCCCTGGACCCTGCGCGAAAGCCCCCTCAAAGCGCAGTAATCCGCTCACGATGCACGTACGTCAATTTGCACCCACCTGCTGCGGGATCCGAAGCACTACGCCTATCGGCAATAAATCCGGCTCCAATAGCCGGTCGCGGTTCGCTTGAAAAATCTCGTCCGCAAACCTGGCATCCCCTAACGTCCGCTCCGCGATCCGTTCCAATGTATCCCCCTCAACGATCTGATGGCCGTCACGCCGCAACGGAGCCTCCTTCATCGGTTCCCCCAACGGCCGGTAGCTCTCAGGCAACACCGGTGCAACCAACCGGTTCTCGGCAGCTCGATTCGCCGGCTCGCATGAGTCGTCACGAGCGCATCGACCGAGATGCCTAACCTCGGCATCCCAACACGTGCCGCCCCTCTCCGGCAACCCCGAGTAGACGTCAGACTCAATCGCAACGGCACAAGGTAACGATGGCGCAGGGGATTCAACCGATACGCTGACTACTCTCCGCAACACAATTGCGTCGTCGTCACCGGCAAAGTTCTCGCCACGATCATCGCCAGGACGTGACACGATCCCAACAACCAGAACCAACAGAAAGATCAACCAGAACAGACCGTGCGTGACAGAACGTGTCGACCGCTGCATTGCCTTCCGCCCCCATCAATTGTTCCCGCGGCGCCCTCCCTGATTTCAGTTGCGAATGTCCTCCGAACTGCTCAAGGATCGGCCACGCCAGCGAATATCTTCAATGGGCCAACACGCGTTGCCTGTTGCGCACGATAGGCAAACGTTATGACTTGCTTTGATCGTAACGGTGTTATCGAGATACCGTTACTTTTTTCTTCGCTCCCGCCGATGCCATCGTCCGCTTCATCAACCATAACAAAACCGGCGATGCAATAAAGATCGAACTGTACGTACCCACGATCAGACCGATCAGCAGCGAAAACGCAAAACTATGAATCCCCTGACCACCACCAATGTACAGAATAATGATCACGATCATCGTCGTACCCGACGTCAACAACGTCCGACTTAGTGTTTGATTTACACTATCATTGATCATTTGTGGTGTTAAGTCGGGGCTCTTACCACGCACTTCACGAATGCGGTCGAAGACAACGATCGTGTCGTTGAGCGAATAACCGATCAATGTCAAGAAAGCTGCCACGACCGGCAAGCTGATCTTGAATTCATCGACCAGCAGAAATCCGAAAACCTTGGCCAGCCACAGACTCAAAGCAACGCCACCCAACGCGATCAACACATCGTGGATTAGAGCGACGACAGCCGCCAGACCAAACGCAACCCGCTGGAAGCGGACCCAGATGTAAAGGACAATCCCGATCAGACAGAAGACGATGGCCGCCACCGCCATCTCGCGCATGTCGCTGGCAACCTTCGCACCAATCCGATTCGACGATAACCAAGCCGGTGTCGAATCCATTTCGCTCTTCAGCTCCGACAGAATCTTCTCCGTTTGCTCGGGCGTCGTTGTAAACGACACCGTCCATTCGGAAAACGTCTCGTTCTCGTCGCGGCCCGTCCACTTCGGATTCGAAAACTGCAAGGACGGTACATTCACATTAATTCGGCCCGCAGCGTCGACAATGCCGTCCAACAACGCCCGTTTGCTAATCGGCTCATTCGCAAACTTCAGTACCGACTTGCTTTGGTATTCCACACCTTGTCGTGGCGTCACCGGCGCCGAACCTCCGGTGTCTAAATCGCTGGCAGTCGTCTCGGAAGTCGGCGTCACAACCTCGTTGGTCGACGGCACGGCCGCCGGTTGCGCATTTCCCGCATCACTTGCCTCAGCATCCGACGACGCTGTTACGTCAGTCGCCGTATCGGCCTGAGCCAATCGCAACGTCGTATCAGCCTGCGCCAGAAGCACCCCACCCCGGTTGCCAGGAGACGCCGGCGGACGCGTCCAAAGCGACTGGTCACCGTCAGCTGGGATAACGTCAGCTGGGTTACCGGAGGATTCCAGCGAAGTTCCACGACCTGAGCCGTCATTGAAATCGGTCGCGTTGACTTCGCCGGCAGCACCATTGGCATTCGTAGTTGAGGCTCCGCCTGCCGTTGCGGCGTTACTGGTCGCCTCGCTCCCTGCAACCGCCACCGGCGGATCAAAGGAAAAGTTTCGAGCTACCAACAGCGACTTCTTCGTCCCTGCGTCGGTAAATGTTGCCGACAGTTTTTTCTGAAGATCGACAACGTCTTTATCCTCGGTATCAATACGCCATACGGTACGAATGTCGCGTCCTTCGGTGCGGACCTCGGTTACCGTCGCATGTTGATCGAACTCGCTTGTCTTGGCGCGCACTTCTTCCGCTGTCATCGGCTGGGTGAGCATCGCCGTTACCGAACTTCCGCCATTGAAGTCGATATCAAACAACTGTCGTCCGCGAATCAATACCGCTATCAGACCAATGCCGATCAACACCAGCGACGCCGTAACGGCTGGTCGAACCAGGCCAATAAAATTGTAATGCGAATCACCGATAAACTGCATCATGTTCAGGTTCGTGATCCATCGCTTGCGTTCTGCGATGTCGTAGACCACCCGAGCACAGAACACCGCCGTGAACATGCTCATCACGATCCCCAGCAACATCGTCACGGCGAATCCCTTGATTTGGTCGTTGCCCACGTAGTAGAGCACCGCCGCAGTGATAATCGAAGTAACATTTGCGTCGACAATCGTCGTCGTCGCACGGCCAAACCCGTTGCGAATCGCCATCCGTAACGCGGCTCCCCGCTTGAGTTCTTCACGCATCCGCTCAAAGATCAGCACGTTGTTATCGACCGAAATACCGACCGTCAGCACCAACCCTGCCAAGCCCGGCAGTGTGAACGCCCCGTTGATCAGGATCATCGTGCCGACCGTCAACAACAGATTCAACAGCAGCGCGGCACAAGCAATCAACCCGGAAAACCGGTAATAGATCGCCATGAAGCTCAAGACCGCGACCAGCGAAATCGAAATCGCTGTTGCCCCTTTTCGGATCGTGTCCATGCCCAACAGCGGGCTAATCGAGTTCTCACTGATCGGTTCCTTCTTCAAGACGGCCGGCAAACGACCGGCCTGCAACACATTCACCAAGAACTCTGTCTCTTCGTCCGTAAAATTCCCCGTGATCACACCACTTTCAGAAATCCGTTCGTTAATCTGCGGGGCAGAGATCAAGCGATTATCCATGACGATCCCCAGCTGGAACTTCTTTCCCGTCTGCGAATCGGGTGCATACGCGTTGGTCAGCTTGCCGAACAACTTGGCCCCG
>JAGQPD010000032.1 GCA_020426865.1 Planctomycetales bacterium | reverse complement strand
TTAGCCGAAGCGATGAACGTTGGCCGCACGAAGCGTTTTAGCTGGCCGAACTGGTCCATTCGCGGCGTTGTCGTGAACTGGGAATGCCCATCTTCTTGCGGTATTTGGTGACCGTTCTGCGAGCAACCGTCAGGCCATGATTGGCCAACTGTTTGACCAGATCGTCATCGCTGTACGGCTCCTGCTTGTTTTCGTGATCGACGATCTCTTGCAATTTGATGCGGATAGCGTCCCAGGCGACTTCTTCACCATCGGCGCTGGTCGTACCACCGACAAAGAAGTTACGCAGTGGAAAAATCCCCCTCGGCGTCTGGATCCACTTGTCATCCACCGCTCGACTGACCGTGGTGACATGAACTCCTACTTTGTCGGCGATCTGTTGCATCTTCAACGGTTCGATACACTCGGGGCCTTCGTCGAGGAACCGCGATTGATGGTCGACGATCGCCTGAGCGACGCGGGTGAGCGTACTGCGACGTTGTTCGATGGATTCGATCAACCATTGTGCCGCATTGACTTTGCGTTTGATATACTCGCGTTCCTCGGGCGTTGCTTCCCCGTTCATCAGGCGTTGACGATAGAATTTGCTGATTCGCAGGCTCGGCGTGCGTCCGTCTTCCAGCTTGACGACATAGCGGCCATGCTCGTCCTGCTCCAAGAATACGTCGGGAACAATCGTCGGCGCGACGACCTCGGAATAGATCGCCCCCGGCTTGGGATTCAGCTTTCGCAACTCGTCCCAGGCCTCCTTGATCCGCTCAATGGTATAGCCCGTCTTTCGCTGGATCGCCGGCAAGCTGTTCTTCACCAGGTCGGGCAAGTGATCGGCAATCAATGCACGCTGTTCTTCGTACATTGGCATGTCCGGTCGCAACTGGAGCAGCAGGCATTCGCGCAAGTCGCGCGCGCCGACGCCTGGCGGATCCAGTTGCTGAATGATCGATAGGGCTTGCCGTGCCAGCTCAATTTGTTCCGGCGTGGAATCCAGTGGCATCAGGTCCTCGACGGCACCGGGAAGCCAGCCGTTGGAGTCGAGGCTGGAGATAATCCGTTCGGCCATCGTAACCAAGTCGTCATCCAGGTCCAATTCATGGATTTGTCGGATCAGGACTTCTTGAAGTGTCTCGGACCGAGTCGCAATGTTGGCAATCGCATCGTGTTTGCGATCGGAGCTTTCCTCGATGCGATTGGCAGAGACCCGCGGCAGTTCGTCAAAATGGTCCGGGATCTGGCTATCCATTTCCAGCAACCGTTCGAAATCATCGACGTTGTCTTTCGATTCGTCGACCACCAGTTCCTTTTCGGTATCCGCTGGTGCATCGGGGTTGTCTCGCTCAAACTGTTCATCGGGGGCGTCCGGATCGCGATCCAACGCTTCTAGAACGGGGTTCTCGTTCATGGCCGCCTCGATGTGGGCCTCCAGCGCCTGGATCGGCAACTGCAGCACCTCCATGGACTGGATCATCCGCGGAGCCAGGATCTGCTTCTGAACGAGTTTCTGTTCTAGTCCAAACGAAAGTCGCATGTGTTTGCGCCGTCAATAATGCCCATGTCGGTCAACGGAAAATCGCGTGATCAATCGCTGGTGCTCTCGTTCGATTTCACGTCCGGCACGCGGTATGCACCGTCGCGATCACGCTCCCTGGAATTTTACCCCCAAATATCACGTAAGGCGAACCCCTCCTGCACAATCGCCGCCGATTCGCTGGGTTTACCTGGTCGTCACGTCCGGTCTGGCGCCTCCTGTCGTAGCGGATGAAACGATTATGCTTATCTTCTATAGCTTCTGACGCCCGGTCAGTGCATCTGCCAAGATTTCTTTGTTCGTATATTCCAATATGCTTCCGGTCGTGATGCCGCGCGCCAGGCGCGTGATCGACACTTGGTACGGCGCCAAAAGGTTTGAGATATGCAAGGCCGTGCCATCACCCTCAACCGTGGGGTTCGTCGCCATGATCACCTCGCGGATCGTCCCCGGAGCAACGCGATCGACCAGTTGGTCAAGCGTCAACTGATCGGGGCCGATCCCTTCCAGCGGCGCAATCCGCCCCAACAGCACATGGTAGAGTCCGCGATAGACTCCGGCTTGTTCGAGCGAAATCAAATCGCGTGGCTGCTCGACAACGCACAATTGCGTCGTGTCGCGCCGCGGGTCAGCACAAATCGAACAGAGCTCGCTTTCGGCCAGATTGAAACATGCCGAACAATAGCGAATGTTCTCCTTCACTTTGCGAATGGCATTGGCCAATTCCATCGCCACGTCCGAGGGGACCCGCAGGACGTGGTACGTCAACCGCTCGGCCGACTTCCGCCCAATCCCTGGCAGTTTCGCGAACTGGTCGATCAATTGCGATACCGACTCACTGATCTCGGCCATCGGAGCCCTCACCGCCAGACAACTTTGCCAGCATCTCGCCCAGTCCTCCCAACCCCGGCAAGTCCATGCCTTCGGTGAGTGACTTCATTGCGTCAGCATGCATTTCTTTGGCTCGCTGCTGAGCCTGATTGACGGCAGCGGGAATCAGGTCCTCGATCATTTCGCGATCCTGACGTTCCATCAATAGGGGATCGATTGTCACACGGAGCAGTTCCCCCAAACCGTTAACTTCGGCCTGGATCATCCCGCCTCCGCTGCTGCCCGTCGCCCGTTTGGTCTTCAACTGCTCGGCAATCGCCTGCATGCGCCCAGACATTTCCTGGGCCTGCCGCATCATATTGGCAATGTTTCCCAATCCCTTAAACACGTGCGTGACTCCCTCTATTTCCGTGACACTATGGCTGTGCCGGGTCGACCCGGCGGATGCTCCCGTCAAACAGGTCTTGCGCCTTCACGACAAATCCATGCGTCTGAATGCGACGCAGTTCGTCCTGCTTGGACACCTGACGCGGAGCACTTGCCGCTCGAACAGTGCCCGTCGTGGCGGACAATTGAAAATCGATCTTCACGACGCCCCGTACGATGGCGGCCACCGCCCGCTCCAATTCGCTCCGCCGCTCCGGCCGCTCACAAAACGCTTTGCTCGAATTATAAGTTGTGGGAAACGTGACGACCAGTCGATCGTGAGCCGGAGCTGCGACGGCGGCGAACTTGCCGGCAAAGTCGGCGGCCAGCCCTTCCAGCCCCTCCAATGCCTGCTGCCACACTTCCAACGCATTGGCTTCGGACAAGGCCACCTCCGGCGCTTCCGGCATCCCTCCCGCCAATGCCCGAGGTTGTTCGTCGGGTGTCGCGCCGACCGATTCCTTTGGTCCCTTATGCTGCGTCGTTCGCCGACCATCCGCTTGCGAATCCGTTCCTCCATCGGCCGCTGGCTCGGTGCGCGCCGTCGTCGAACTTTCGTTCAGTTTTTTTTTTGCGTCCGGTTTCGGCGCGGTACGAGCGGTTTTTGGCGAGTTGGTTGCCGAGCTCTGCGACAGGGCGTCCGCCAATGCCTGCAGATTTTCCAGGTTTGCGATGCGGATCAATGCCATTTCCAGCAACGTACGACCGTGCATGCTCGTTCGCATGCGATTGACGGTTTGGTCGAGAATCTGCAGCGCGGCCAGGACCGTCTGCAGCCCCCACGTGTCGGCCGTTTCCCGCAATGCACCGTACTGGCTGGCTGCCGACACTTGCAGCAATCCGGCATCGCCACCGACTCCAGCAACCATCACGTCGCGCAGGTACGTCAGTAGTTGTTCCGCGAGTTGACCGACGTCGACACCTTCCTGCACGGCCTGATCCAAAACGGTAAGCACGCCGGCTGCATCGCGTTGCATCAGACGTTGCGACAATTCGTGCAAGCGGCCCGAATGGGCGGTTCCCAGCAGTTGATGAACGCCCGCCACAGTGATGTCAGTTCCTTGGAACGATAGCAATTGTTCCAACAGTGACTGGCTGTCGCGCATCGAACCGGCTGCACGGCGCGCGATGATCTCCAATGCTTCCGGTTCGGCGGTCGCACCTTCGGCGGCAACGATCGCCGATAATCGACCGACAATGTTCCCAGTTTCGACAGGGGCGAAATCAAATCGCTGGCAGCGGGAAAGCACGGTGATAGGAATTTTTTCTGGATCTGTCGTGCAGAAAATGAATTTTACGTGTTCCGGCGGCTCTTCCAACGTCTTGAGCAACGCGTTGAACGCCTCCTTCGTCAACATGTGGACTTCGTCAATGATGTAGATCTTGTAGCGTGATCGGCTTGGCCGCACTCCAACATTGGCCCGCAACTGCCGGATTTCGTCGATGCCGCGATTGCTGGCGCCGTCGATTTCCAAGACGTCGACGTCTTCCCCCGCGGCGACGCTCTGGCAAATGTTGCAGACATTGCACGGCGTGATCGTGGGGCCCTGCTGGCAATTGAGCGCCTTCGACAGGATCCTTGCCGCCGACGTCTTCCCGACCCCGCGCGCCCCCGTAAATAAATAAGCATGGCCAACACGTCCAGTGGTGATCGCATTGCCAAGGGCCTGCGAAACCTGCTGTTGGCCAATCAATTCCTCGAAGGTCTGCGGCCGATAGCGACGGGCCACCACCATGTACTGGGCCGATGTCGAAGGATTGGTCATGATGTACCTGGAAAATTGATCGAGTACAATCCGTTGCCTAACGTCCACGCCGGGCTGCACGGCAAAACGCAACCATCGCGCTTGGTGATTCGATTATCTGTTCTTCGCGTAACTATTCTACCGGATCATCCCCGAACGGGTAGCAGGCGCCCCAGCCCGTTGGTGATCAAGCACTCCGACGCGTAGATTCAAACAGAATCTTTTCCAGAGATCATTTTGTAGGGAATATTTTGCAGAGAGTGTCTTGCAGAGATCATTCGCAGCGAGTGTTCAGGAGAGACCCCCGCACAAGAGTACCCCACTTAGGGCTGCTCCGGTTAAGGCCT
>JAGQPD010000925.1 GCA_020426865.1 Planctomycetales bacterium | reverse complement strand
TGCAGGGGGACGATTGCCAAGTCGGCCAGTAGCACTGCGGTGCGCGCCGCATCACTTTCCCGCCCCGGTGTATCCACAACAACAAAGTCGTTGGCGGCAATTAGTTTTGATCGAGCCGCTTGGATTTCAGCCATCTCCGTTGCCACGTCGACGGTGATTCCGGGTTCGGCGGCGCGAATCCAACGCGCTGATGTCTGTTGAATATCGGTGTCCAACAATGCAACACGGAAGCCATGGTCAAACAGCCAGATGGCCATGTGCGAAGCCAACGTCGACTTACCGACGCCTCCTTTTGTGTTGCAAAGTGAAATGAACATGCACCACAACTTTTTCACGGGTATAGCCAACTTGGCAAGATAGTATTTGCACGGCTTCGAAGATGAGCCAGCTTCGTTTGCAGTCTGGGCTTGCTTGGTTGGCCAGGCCATGTTGGCAAGTGCGGCCGTGTGCTGGAAGCAATGCGATATTCCTCGTGTGTCTGCCGTTCAATGGCGTCGGTCCAGGCCGCAGTCGTGATCTAGCGGCCGCATTTGAGCTCTGATAGGCGAAATCCGACCGGTCTACCCCATAGGGTACCCCTATGACTTGCACTTGAACCTAGGCGATTCTCCGAGATTCGACTCCTCGTGACTTTTGCCGCCAAATCACGTTGACGGTCAAAAGTGGCTTGCCTCGCAGTCAACAGTTTTTGTCATGGCGCCGAGTCAAAGTGGATTGCGCGATCTGTCATTCATCCCGTAACTTGAGCGTGGAAGAAATCAACTCCGTCGAATCATTCGCTGCAGGCCCTGGCGCATCGAACCGGCTCCGGGATGAATCATAGCTGAGGTACGCAGTTGAAAGTGATTGGGAGCACTCAAAAATCGTCATGACTAAAGGAAGGATCAACGCAGTGGAGAACTGCAAGGTGCGCCGCCGAAAACACGCCGACCCACCGCCCTCACGACTATGGGGACTGGGCGAACTCAGCGTGGTCGAACATGCCCTGTGTCCCCTGGAGTGTAAGACGCAGGGTGGGCTCGAACATCGGTCAAGCTACTGGTACTCAGATCGCCACAGGAACCGCAAAAAAGCCAACGTTGTCATCAAAGCGGTTGATGGACTTTCACCCAATGACGAGTTTTACCTTTGGGGAATCCTAGGAATTATCTTCTCGCTTCCAGAGCCGACACCGACATTATTCGCAACACGCAACTACATCCTGCGACGTCTTGGCTTCTCGATTGGCGGTGAAAATTACGTCACGCTTCGGCAGGCAATGGACCGTCTTGCCGGTGCGAGCTATGTAAACGATAGGTTCTTCGATCCAGTTCGCGGCGAGCACCGTCAAGTATCCTTTGGGTTTCTAAGTTACAGTTTACCCGTCGATCCGGCCTCGTCGCGAGGATGGGAGATCGCAATTGATCCGATCTTCTTCTCACTTGTCGAGCCACTGCGTGCGCACTTCTGGTTCGACCTCAATTTGTACCGGTCGCTTGATCATGCCAGTCGCCGTCTCTTTCTGATCTTGAAAAAAGTGTTTCACCGGAGTAGCGCATCGCCGAAATGGCGGCTGGGCGACCTAGCGGTGAACGTGCTCGGTTATTCGGAGACCTTGTCGCCGAAAGACCTACGTCGAAAACTACGGAGGTGCGCGGTACGACTTTATGAGATTGGTCTGATCGACGGAACCAACGCGCTGTTCACGGGAAGTGGGTGCGGTACGACAGTACAATTTCGTCGTTCGAGAAACGCCAGTTCTGCAATCAAGGGACCGCGTCAGTTACCACTCGAAGCACTGCCAATCTATGAGCAATGGACAGCCATCGGCGTCGACCGAGAGGGCATGCAGTATTTGCAGCGAAATTTCACGATGCCGATGCTGCAAGAATGGGCAGACATTACCCTTGCGGCCCGTGAACGACACGGGACGCGTTTCTTTGATCGGTCCATGGCTGCGTACTACATCGACAACGTGAAGGCCGCCAAGAAGGATGGGCGGCGGCCTCCCGACTGGTGGTACGAATTCCGGAAACGTGAATACCTGCTGGCCGAAAATTGCCGAGGTATTGCGAAGCCTGACAGCCGCGTTCCACCGTCTCGTGCTTCATTCGCCAACTGGATTCGGTCAGATGGTCGCTCGCTCTTCGAATCGACGCTGCGTGAGATTCTGGAAATCGTACAGATTAATGGCCGTGCGACGAAAGCCGATGCCGACCGAGCGCACCGCGAGGCGGAAGCTCGGATGTGGAAGCAGGTTCTTGAGCTACCTTCCAAACCCAATATCTCAACATAAGCCGACCGATAACCTGTCTGCTTTCAGAAAGAATTTGGTACAGACATTTGGCGTAGGTACGCACAGTGGCAATGGTACGGCCAACTACGCGAAGCCACGAGAGAATACCCGAAATGCACGGGATATCAGAGGGGATGCTAACTCCAAGGCTGCTGGCGGGGTGTGGGACGCAAACTCCAAGCGGCTGCCGTGAATCGCGGTACGCAAACTCCAACTCCTCGATCGGTAAAAGGCGCGATGGCCCGTTGGTTCCACGGCTGCATCCACAGGCCGTACAGTAGCCGGGCCACCGCGTCCAAGATTCTACCAGACCTCGCCCACGATGGCATGCAGGGTCAAATAATCGTGAAACGACGGTTGATTCAGGCTCGTTGCCTGTCTTATAGTCGCGGAAGGAGGGGACAAGGATAGGCCTCTCCGACTGTCGATGATCGTCAAACGCTTTGACACGTACCATCCGTTTGGAAGCGATCGCCCGAGGAACCAGGCCGCCAGCCTGGCGAAAGGGGACGGAGTTTACCATCCGTCATGATTGCTTGCCGGTAGAGCCGGATGCGCAGACATGTGCTTGTCCGGTTCGATGGAGGCTCCATCGAGTAACCTCGTGATGGCCACTGCTCTTGTATCGCAGTGTAACCGACCGACTTAATCCGATGGTTCTATCCAATATCTTTTCTAAAGCTCCGAATGGGGGCGATGCGGAAATACTTGCGATGGAGTTCTATCGCAAGCCGTCAGTTTTCAAAGTAGGTGAGGCCAAACCGCTCGTGCCCCAAGGCGTAATCCACCCAGGGGACGCAGACCTCGCGCAAGCGAGACTGCGTGAACTCGGCCGGCGTGGGGAGCTTCCGACTTGGCGACAAGCGGAATCGGGCCGTGACAGGTCCGGCGTCTGGCGGAAGCCAGCGGCGAAAAGCTCAACCA
>JAGQPD010000924.1 GCA_020426865.1 Planctomycetales bacterium | reverse complement strand
CGGTGGCATGGGTCGCTCCCTGCAAATAGATGTCGATGCTTCGTTGCCGCAATTCGCTGGAGACATCTGGCCCGACCAAATCCACCATTTGTTGGAACGTGATGTTCTCATCGTGACCACTTTCTGCTTTTGTGGCCGGCGTAAAAATCGGCGATTCCAAGCGCGAGGCTTGGGTCAATCCGGCGGGGAGTGGCACGCCGCACACGCTTTGGGTCCGTTGATATTCCTTCCAACCCGAACCGGCGAGATAGCCCCGTACGACACATTCGATGGGGACAACTTTCGACTTGCGCACGAGCATGGCACGTCCTTCGAGTTCGTCGCGATTGATCGCGGCGGGGAGATCCATCTCCTCCAAACGGGTGGAAAGCAAATGATGCTCGACGGTCAGCTGTGCGAACCAATGAGCACTGATCTGGGTTAGAACGCGGCCTTTGTCGGGAATACCGTTGGGTAGAATCCAATCAAATGCGCTGATTCGATCGGTACTGATTATTAAGAGGCGGTCGCCAAGGTCGTAGACATCACGGACTTTTCCGCGGCGGACGGGGAGTCCGTCGATATGGGTTTGCAGTACCACAGGGGCCATTGCCAATTCCTCCCTTACATTCGTACGGGGACTACTTCGGCAACCGGAAGTCCTCCGGAGCAATGTGATGTCCACTTGACTGGCCGGTCGATACGGTAATGCACGAAGTATATCGAACGGACTGCGGGGGCGCAAGGGGCAGCGGCGGCAAGCGAATACGGAAATAGGTGACTCAAATGCACCCTTCGGCTCTGGCTGAGACCGTGGGCGTCTGTAAGAATATATGGGCAAGGCACCGGCGGTTGAGATGCGAAAGGTAGTTCTCGAGGCCACGGTTGGGAGAATGCCAACCGGGATTATCCAACGACATGCAGTTCTTGATTCCCTCTCCTGACCTGATCCCGCACGACTTGGCTGCTCGGGCGTTTTTAGCATCGGCCGAGGGGGTGCCATGGCGGTGCTTCAATCACATTGTCGACGGGCGGTTGGTTATCCGTCGCGACACGGACGAGCCCGCTCGTCTGCATGCTCCGTGGGACTCGGGGAATGGCCAGTGGTTTTTGAGTACCTGCACGTTATCCGACGGAGCTTCTCCCCACAACCTGTCCGTCGAATTGGCTCGCGGGACAGTCTATCGGATGTTGCAGCAAGTAGAGGAATGGCGCGCCGCCACGTTCAATCTGCCGCCAGAGTTGCGCCAGCGACTGACGACGATCACACATACGTTAGCGCAAGCAGTCATCAGCCAGCATCACCCGGAGCAGGCCAACGAATTGGCGAGCCGTGTTATCGCCGAGTGTCTTGAGTGGATCAATGGCGCGGCAGACGCCTTTGTGTCGGAGATTTCCCGGCGTCAGGCCCAGCAGCGACGACCTGTTTTGCTTGCTTGTGGCGTCCCCCCCGAACAACTCGACGCCAGTTTCGCCAGTCTCCCGCAGGCATTCGTCGCGGCAGCACTTCCATTGAATTGGCGGCAAGTTGAGAAGACGGACGGTCAGCGCGACTGGGAAGTGACTGAACAGCAACTGCAATGGTGCAAACAACACGACCTCCGCTCGATTGGCGGACCTCTGTTCTGTGCCGATGCCAATACGATTCCGGACTGGATGTTTCTTTGGGACGGCAACTTTGGCCATATGGTGAATTACGTCCGCCACTTCGTGAAAACGGCAGTGGACCAATTCAAAGGACGGATCCAGCTGTGGCATTGTGCTACGGCGGTGGCCAAACCAATCTTGAAGCTTTCGGATGAGGACCAGTTACGGATGGTGGCAATTGCGTTGGAGGCATTACGTGAAAGCGACGATCGGACTCCAGCCATTGTATCGTTTGATCAACCGTGGGGCGAGTCGTTGTCGGAACGCGAATGCGACTTGGCGCCAATTCAAATGGCAGACATGCTGGCGCGTTCGGAATTGGGAATGTCCGCGGTGGGGCTGGAGATCAATTTCGGCTACTGGCCCGGAGGCACGCCATTTCGGGATCTATTGCAGCTGATGCGGCAGATCGACCAGTGGACACTCTTGGGACTGCCGATTGTCGTTTTCATCTCGCTCCCTAGTGACATGGATTGTCATTCGGCAACGGGGTCGCGGCAAGCGCGCCCCTACGGCATGGGCCCCGATGCGCCCAATCCACAGTGGCAGGCCCAAGAACTGCGGCGGATGGTTTCGGTATTGCTATCCAAGCGAGCGGTTCAAGGGGTCGTGTGGAAGCAATGGCGGGACCGGCCGTCACAGAGCTTTCCATATTCGGGGCTCGTCGACGAAACAGGGCGAATCAAACCAAGCATGCAGGTGATGAGCGACCTCCGGGCTTCTTTTCTTCCGACAGAAAAGTAGCGACGTTCCACGCCCGGCGAACCGTTACCGGCGGCGCACACAAACCAGACACATGTCGTCGTACTGCGATGTGTTCCCCATGAACCGATCGACGTCACTCAATAGCGACTCGGCCCACATTTCAAATCGCTCTTGCGAGGTCCGCAGCGCAGCTTCGATACGCTGGTTGGAATACTGATCGCCGACGTCGTTCATCGCTTCGCTGATCCCATCGGTGAACATTGCCAGCTGGTCACCGCATTGGAGCGTAAAGGTCTCAGGTTCAAACTCAAAATCTTCCGCGATCCCCAACGGCAAACCCGTCCGTTCGCCACCGATCCAGCCCAAGTAGCCTTCGTTTGACCGGAGCAATGGCAAGGGATGTCCCGCGTTGACCACCACGATGTCGTTGGAGGTTGGATCAAGTACCGACATGACAAACGTCACGAATCGATCCCCTTCGCTGTCTTCGCAAAGGGCATTGTTCAATCGGAAAACGGCCTGAGCTGGATCATCGGTCGTCGCGAGATGAAAACGAGCTTCGGTGGAAAGTTTGGCCATCAGCAAGGCAGCTGCGACACCATGCCCTACGACATCCGCCACGATCGTCGCGATGCGTCCATCGCGTAATGTAACGTAATCAAAATAGTCGCCGCCAATCTGATTGGCCGGCCGGTAGAAATCAAAGAACTCAAATACGTCCAATTTCGGACGCCGCTGTGGCAGAAAGCCGCGTTGCACGCGACGTGCCAGCTCCAGGTCGCGTTGCAGGGCCTTTTGCTCAAGTGCCGCCTCGTGCATCTGAGCATTATGGATGGCGATCGCCGCCTGACTGGCGACGCTTACCAGAACCTCCAAGTCCTCGGCCTGGAAACGCTGCTTTTGATCCGCGGTGTCCAGCTGCAACACCCCAAGTACTTTCCCTTCACTATCGATCAGCGGTGCACACATCATAGAACGAATACGAAAATCGGCAATGCTTTGGCTCATGTCGAATCGTGAATCGGTCGTCGCATCGGCCGACAAGATCGCCTCTTTCATCTCCATGACACGTGTGACTATCGTGCGGCTAATCCGGATCATGTCATCTTCATCGCTACGCCGGAGCTTCGTCCACCGTGGGATCAGGTTGCCGCTTCCATCTTTCAAGACGATGAACCCCCGGTCCGCCTGAATGAAGATCTTAAAGAGGCTGTTCAGCACCTTCGGTAAGACGTCGTCTAACGCCAAGGCCTGCCCCAGCGCTCGAGTAATCTCCAACATCGCCTTGAGCTTCGCCTCGGCACTGGCGGTCAACCGAAACTCCGAACCACCCGTCGCGTCCAACTTGGTCATGATCGTCGAGCTCTTCGACGGCGAAGTGTCCTCCAATAACACCTGCGTGACCACCGAACCATGCTCTTGTTGCTTCTGATCGCCGCTGGTAAATACAAGCGTCACATCGCAGATGCGGATCTCGTCGTTCTCTTTGAGCAACTGACGGTTCGTGACCAGGTTCTCGTTGACGTAAGTACCGTTGCGACTGTTGAGATCCTCGAGGTAAACTCGGTCTCCGTCGACAATCACCTGGGCGTGCTTTCGGCTGACAGCCCCGACATCCACAATAATGTCGCATTGCGGATGCCGCCCAACAAGAATCGTGGGCTGCTCCAATGGATATCGCCGACCGCGATCGGGTCCGTTGAGTGCCTGTAAAAATGCCATGTTCGGGAAAATCCGTCGCTGCCGGCGGGCGCCGTGGTGGTGGAAGGATCGCGCGCGAGCAAATCCGTAAGTCCCGATTGTAGGCCGGGCCGCGATTTCCCGTCAACGCTTCCCCCCATGCGATTATCCCCGGCTAAGATCCTTGGCTGACCTTGACCGGCGACCATTTTGCATCTACGCTTAACGGCTCACGAGACGAAGCTCGAAAAGCCCCCAAACGGCCTACAGCATTCGTTATGCATTTTTTGGCCCCTAGTGTAACGGCAGCACGACTGACTCTGGATCAGTTAGTCTAGGTTCAAATCCTAGGGGGCCAGTTCATTCGCCTTAATCGATAGCTTCTCAATAGACTGCGTCCTCATACGCTTCCTCCGTCTCCGGATTGTGCCAGACACTTAACGGGCCACTCCGAACCGATCCAGGTATCTGGTAGTGCTTCATCCATCCCTCGTATTTCCAGCCATACGAACCAAACCGCTCGGTGAACGCCGCACTCGTGTCCGGCTGCTCCCCATTTCCCGCGCCGCTTGAGGGACGAATCAACTTCGAATCGTCCCCCAGCCGCTTGCGGGCCTGACGTTCCAGCCAATTGATCAGCGATTTTTCCCTCACGGTATACTTGGCCTGACAACCGCTGCTGGAGCGATAAATCGTAATGGCTCGGGCCGACGGAGGAATTAGGTCGTCGGAGTCGGAAATTTGAGACGCAGAGGAATAGTGAAACTTGCCGTAACGAAACGCATCAACGGCGAACGTGATCAGCGCACATGACGGCACGAACAGAATCACCGAGGCACCCAATACGTACCAAAAGGCACGGTGCCCGTCCCGAGTCCTGCGCATCAAGAAGTCGCTGGTCCACGGCACCAAGGTAAGCAACAAGATCAACGTGATCACGAACGGAATGACGACGCCACCTGACCCCACGCTCGTACTCCCCGCCGCTGGAACTAAACTGTGATCCCATACGCGATGTATCAGTGACGCGCAACGACGCCCGCGCCATCCGCGGCCGGTTCAATGTGCACCAACACATCTTGCACTCCATCGACTTTCTCGAGCAACCGGTCCTTGACACGATGCGAGAGACGATGGCCCTCTCGCACCGTCATGCATCCGTCCACAACCACATGAATGTCAACAAACATCCCCAGGCCGCTCTTGCGAATCCGGCATTTGTCGATTCCATGCACGCCATCAACCGACGCCGAAATTGCTCGGACATTCTCCATAACTTCCGGCGGCGGTGCGACATCCAGCACCTCCCGCCACGAAGAACGAAATAGTCGCACACCATTGTAAGCAATAACGACCGCCGCAAATAATGCCGCCCAGTCGTCCGCCGCTTCGTAGCCCGGACCGGCGACCAACGCGATCGAAATCCCGATGAACGCCGCGACCGACGTGAGCGAGTCCGAGCGATGATGCCAGGCGTCCACTTGCATCGAATCACTACCAATTGACTGCCCCGTTCCCCGCAATACCCGAAACATCGACTCCTTCGTGATGACGACGACCACGAGAATCACTAGCGTGAATACGGCCGGCGCATGATGAGGTGTGCGAATCTCGCGAACGCTCTGGATGCCAATGCCAACGGCAGCTACCAGCAAAGCAGTTGCCACAACCAGAGCCGCTAACGGTTCGACCTTTCCGTACCCGTATGGATGTCGATCATTGGCAGGCTGAGCTGAAATCTTCAAGCTTCCCAGAACCACGAGCGAACTGAGGATGTCCAACATCGATTCCACGCCGTCGGCAATCAATGCATACGAGTTACCCAAGATGCCCCCCACCACCTTGATGCTCGCCAAGATGATGCTGGACAGAATCGCTCGAACTATCGCCCGCACGCCCCGGCCGGCGGCGTCAGTGATTTTCGAATTGGCGTGCGGCGATGCCATTGGATACGCCCTCGCACTCGGCGAGTGCACTCGTTCCCGATACTAAAACGGATCCGCGTTGGGATCATTGAACTGTTCGAAATCGTCATACGCGCGTTTCGCCGGGTTGACAAAACGTGTGAACTCTTTTTGCCACAGCAAGTCGATATCGCCAATCGGGCCGTTTCGCTGTTTGGCAATAATAATTTCGGCCTGGCCCGCAACTTCCTCGCGCTCTTCCGGCGTCCGATAATACTCCTCACGGTGCACAAACATCACCACGTCCGCATCTTGCTCAATCGCCCCCGACTCACGAAGATGACTCAACCGCGGTCGGTTCTCCTTGGAGACCTCCGCTTGGCGATTCAGCTGCGCCAAACAGAGGACCGGGACGTCCAATTCACGAGCCAGACCTTTTAGTCTTCGAGCGATCTTGGCGACCTGCTCCTGGCGTGGATCACGAGAATTATCGGGTTCGATCAATTGCAGGTAATCGATCACGATCAATCCGAGCGCACCCGTGCGGCGGCGAATACGTCGAGCGGCGGCGGCGATTTCCGTCACGGTTCGCGATGGCGAGTCGTCGACGAACAGCGGCGAACTGCTGATGATCCCCGCCTTTTCCACCAGCCGCTCGCGATCCTGCTTGGAAATCGTGCCGTTTCGCAAATGGTGACCGTTGACTTTCGCCACCGAACACAACAGACGGTCCGCCAATTCCGTGGCCGACATTTCCAAACTGACGAACAATACCGGCGCTTTCTCTTGAAGCGCTACGTTCTCGGCGATGTTCATCGCGAATGCCGTTTTCCCCATGCTCGGCCGAGCCGCGAGAATGATCAGCTCCGATCCGTGCAAGCCACCCGTCAAATTGTCCATGTCAATGAAGCCCGTCTGCACGGAACCCTTTTGATGCTCGCCACGCATCCGCGCGTCGATGCGGTCCATGGCGACCGTCAATACATCGGAAATCTCGTGAATATTGTTATTGGTTCGCCCTTCCAAGATGGCGAATATCCGCTGCTCGGCGGCACTGAGCAATTCGATGGACCGAAATGACGAATCGTAGGCGTCGCGAAGAACCTCCGTACACGCCTCGATAAGCGACCGGCGACTGGATGATTCACGCACGATCTCGGCATAGTATTGAGCATTGGCTGCCGTCGGTACCGACTGAGCGACATGAAACAAGTGCGGGATCCCGCCAGCTTGCTCCAAAGCATCCTTCTTCTTCAGGTCTTCTACCAGCAATGCATGGTCGATCTTGCGGCCCCCTTCGCTGACCGCCTGCATCGACTCGAATATCAATCGGTTCGCCGGATCGAAAAAATCATCGGCCCGAAGAATGCCCAACACGTCGTCCATCGCGTCGGGCCACAACAGAATGCTCCCCAAGACGCACACCTCAGCCGGCACGCTCGACGGCAACTGCCGTGGCAACGTCTCCTCGGCATGAGAAGCATCGAATTTTCTGCGACTACGTGAACTCCGTTTACCCTCTGTAGCCATCGCCGCGCAACCTCCCTGGCATCACCACTAGCGTCTTTCTGACAACCGTTACGACATCATGCGACATCGCACGACGACATCGCACGACAATCTACGTCGAATATCTCGATAAGTCCTCGGCGGACGACTGCCGAGGCAGCAGGCAAGCCGTCGCTGCAGCAAGTCATCCATTCCTGCATCCTCAACCATTTTCACAAAGACCGCAAGACCGCCGCACTTGGCTCGGCCGCCAAGCGCAGTGGGAACGAAGGAGCATCACCGTCGCCGTCCCGGAATGTCACGATATCATGCCTGAAAAAAAGCACCGCCGCGATCGTGTTGGGATCGCGGCGGTGGGCCAGCAATTCGGGGAATCGTGTGGAAAACTGGTCGACAACGTGTCTCGCTGCCTAGCTGCCGGTGCCATCAGCGCTACCGACCGACGGGACAACCCATACCTTCAGTTCGGCATCGACGGAAGCATGCAGCCGGATCTTCACGGTGTACAAACCGAGCTCCTTCAGCGGTCCTTCCAGCTTCACCTGATCCGACGCGATATTGAAATCCTGTTGCTTGAGCGCCGCCACGATTTCAGCCGCCCCAACGCTGCCATACAAATGTCCTTCGTCATTCGCGTTCGCTTCGATTGTGACGCTCTGTTTGCCGATCAGGTCCGCCAAGTCGCGGAAGCTCTTTAGCCTCGCCTTCTCGATCTCCAACAGCCGGGCGCGATGCTTTTCAACCATTCGTTTGTGATGGTCCGTGGCAATCGTGGCGAGCCCTTGCGGAAGAAGGTAATTCTTCGCATATCCTGGGCGCACGTAAACCACATCCCCCTGCTGCCCCAGATGACTGACCGTCTGAATGAGCAATAGCTGAATGCCTCCGTTGGGCCCCTTCGGCAACCGTTTGGGCCGAAACGCCGAACGCTGGACGTTGGAGGATTTACAACTTGAATTGGCTTTGCTTGGCATATCAGATTCCCTACCAATGATCTCGTGATTCAGGGACGGCCGTCCCGTGACAATGGCCGCCCTGAAGAATTGTCATGAATTGCTATTGTCCATCGCTGCGATGGTGTTTCCATCAACCATCGAACGAAATTCAAAATGGGATATCGTCCCCCCCCGGCATCGCCGAATGGGCCGCTTCCATCGCATCATCCTGTTGACCGCGAGATCCGCCCGTGGACGCCCCGCTGCCGCTGCTGCTGCCACCGCCTTCACCCGCCGGCCCTCGCCCGCTGATGAACTGAAGTTTTTCACCGACGACCTTCAACTTCGATCGCTTCTGGCCTTCCGATTCCCACTGGTCCAATTTCAGGCGCCCTTCGATGAACACCGGACTCCCTTTGCTCAAGTACTCCGCCGCAATTTCAGCCGTTCGTCCCCATAGCGTAATATCCACAAACGTCGTATCTTCAATCCACTCACCCGTTTGCGGGTTCTTGCGACGATCGTTGACGGCCAATCCTATATCCGTGACCGCCATGTTATTGCCGACGTACCGCACCTCAACGTCTCGCGTCAGGTTCCCCATTAAAATGACTCGGTTGTAACTTGCCATGATCGTTACCTCCTTTGGCGACGCGGAACATCCCAGCCGCTCTCAACGGTGTGAACAGATGTATCCGTTACTAGCCGGAGATTAGCAGATCTAATCCTAGGCAGCAAGTCCCCCCGCCCCAGAGGTATCGCGAGCCGACGACGGGCGGCGATCGCCCCACCTTTTCCAGCCCCACCTTTTCCAACTGTTGGCCGCTAACGATCGGCCGCTACCAGGGGCAAAAAACTAGTCGTCGTCACCTTCGTCACCGTCGTCCACGTCATCCGCTCCACGGCGGCGTCGGCGACGATCGTCATCATCATCGTCATCATCAGCTGGTCGCGAAACAACCGATTTGGGCTCCCCTCCCGCTCGCGCGTGTTCGACGAGGGTGCCGACCAGACGTTCATCCACCGTTAAGACCAAATGCCGCAACAGGTTTCCGTTGAGTTGGCAGGCGCGGTTGAGGTCCTTCACCGCATCACTTTCGAGGCGGAAGGAGGTGAGCCAATAAGTCCCTTTTCGTTGGCCTTTGATCGGATACGCCAATCGCTGCTCGCTCCAAAGCCGGCTGACCAACATTTCGCCGCCGCACTTTTCGATCATCTGCACGACACCATCGGATACTCCCGAAGGATCCCGCGCGTAGCGATTTGAATCGATCAAAAACATCCCCTCGTAGGCTCGCCGTGTCAAAACCATTCTCCTTGTCACTCAAATTGGTTCGTATGTGTTGCGATCCGCTTGCTCGCGTCGTTTCCGCAATCGTATTTCTCGGGAGTCGTATCTTTAGGAACTCGTCTTGGCATTGTAGCGGTTCATCGCGACCTGAATTCCCAAATTTCC
>JAGQPD010000923.1 GCA_020426865.1 Planctomycetales bacterium | reverse complement strand
TCCGTCGTCCCGCCTTCTTTCGTGGGTTGTGCATAGGGAAGGACGTCAAGCATTCGGCAAGCGGTCGCAAAAAAAATTCGCGACCCTATATCGCCACCTTTAGGTATAACAATGCCACCCATACGGGTGGTTTTTTCAAGCTTGGCCTTAAACTTCTCGCAAATGTCAACGTTTTTTGTAAAAATAGGAGGAAGGCATTTTGGCGGGCGGCTAGCCAGGTGGGGGCGATGGGGCGGTTCCTCCGGGATGGGTATCGCCGACGGTGTGGCTCGTTGGTGTTGTTGCAGCAAAGTCGTGAGCATTGAGGCGTGGACGTGGATAGCGAACATCAGTTGATTGCGAAGTCCAAAGCAGGCGATGTGCAGGCGCTGGAGCAGTTGTTGTTTCGTTATCACGCGAATCTGGATCAGTACGTCCGGTCGCGATATGGGGAGCGGGATGGGATGTTTTCGGCAGACGACATTGTCCAAGAGACGATGGTCACGGTATTTCGCTGTGTGGGTCAGTTGCAGGGCGAGAGTGTGGAGCAATTCTGGGGATGGCTGAGATCGCTGGCCGACAGTCGCATGCGCGACGCGGTCCGGTACTCGGGGCGCGACAAGCGAGGCGGAAAATTGAAGCGGATCAACGAACGCGCGGTGGAAGACGGATCGACGGCAACGGGAATGATACAGCGGGTTCCGATCGACGGGGACACGCCGAGCGCGATGGTCGCTGGCGACGAGGCGGCGGATGCATTGCGGTTAGCGATCGCATCGTTACCGGAGGAGCAGCGAGTTGCGGTGAAGCTCCGTTATCTTCAAGGTGCAACACCGGAAGAGGCAGCTGCGCAATTGCAGCGAACTCCTTCGGCGGTGCGCAGCTTGCTACGCCGCGCACGTGTCACATTACGTGAGGCGATGCGACGATCATCGTTGTGGTTGAGCAAGCGGTAACAGAATTACAGGACAGCGACGTGCCGCAGCCCGAGGACGCGAAACTGGAGCAAGTGGAACAAGCGCGGCGGATCGTCGAGGAGTTCTTTTCGCGGCAGCGGTCGGGTGACGACAGCCATCGGGAATCGCTATACGAGCGGCATCCCGAGTTGAAGAGCGAGCTTCAGTCGGCATTTACCAGTTGGGACCGCGTCACACAGGCGAGACTTGCGGCACTATCGATGGGTCGGTCCGCGGATTCGGCTTCGCGGCCAACGCAAGAGGACTTCATTCGCATTCGGTGCCCTCATTGCGGCGCGTCATTGCAGGCAGCGGGGGATGCCAGCTGGAGCAATCTCGCATGTCAGGCGTGCGGTGAGACGTTCGATTTTTTTGATGAGCCGCTGGAGTCACCATCGCAGCTGGGCCAGTTTCAGTTGCTGCAGCGAGTGGGGGTGGGAGCACACGGAACCGTGTGGAAGGCTCACGACCAGGACTTGGATCGCTTCGTCGCTCTCAAAGTACCGCGCAATCAGCAAGACATCTCAGCACTTGGCGAACGGTTTGCGCGCGAAGCCCGTTCGGCGGCGCAGCTTGCCCATCCCTACATTGTTCGGCTCCTGGAGATAGGACGAGAGAACGGCACCTACTACATAGCCAGTGAGTTCATTGACGGGACGACTCTGCGTTCATACGTCGGCGGAAAGACGTTGTCACTTGGCGAAAAAGTCGAGCTATTCCGCAAGATTGTGGTGGCGATCGAGCATGCTCACCATCGTGGCGTGATCCACCGCGATTTGAAGCCAGGCAATATCATGGTCGACGACGCGGGCGACCCTCACGTGACCGATTTTGGGCTGGCAAAGCGCGACGCCAGCGACGGTACCCTCACGATGGAGGGACATATCCTGGGCACTCCGGGGTTCATGGCACCCGAGCAAGCGGCGGGACAGGGACACTTGAGTGATGCACGCACCGACATTTATGCGCTAGGCGTGATCCTCTTTCAAATGCTAACCGAACGTCTTCCATTTAACGGGACAGTCGCCACCATCTTGCACCAGGTTCAATCCTTGCCGGCACCGCGGTTGCGAAGCCAGATACCGAGCATACCGAAGTCCTTGGATCTGATCTGCAACAAATGCTTACAGACGTCGCCCGATGACCGATATGCATCATGCACGGATTTGCTGGCCGATGTCACACGATGCCTGACCGACATGCGGCGTTCACCGTCGCCGCGGGTGGTCGGCCGCAAAACCACGGTGGTAGTCGGTGGCCTCATCATCATCGCAGCAACCGCGGCCATGTGTTTCTTATGGGCGAACGTTTTGCGCCAGTCGGAAACGGGTCGTGTATCTACCGCCGACGGACCACCGCAATTTTCCGACACGAGCGACGGGAATGAGACGACCTCAAGTGAGACAATTCCCAACGAAAAAGCCGAAATCACGCCCCGCGATCGCTACAATTCGACCTTGCGGGCCGTGAATGCCAACTGGAGCAGCGAACCAGGCTTAGCGCGCCAGACGCTGTTAAAACAGGAAGACTGCCCAATTGCATTGCGTGATTTTGCGTGGGACTGGCTACACCAGCGATGCGTCGAAACCATGCATCGAGCCTTTACGCACAACAACTACGTGCTACAAACGGCCTTGTCGACCAACGGAGAATTCTTTGCCACGGTCGATAACAGCAACGTCGTACGAGCGTGGCGAGTATTGGATCAACAGCCAATCGGCGTTTCTATTGAGCCGCCCATGCAGGTTAACGGGTTGGCAATCTCGTCGGACGGTAAACACGTGGCCGTCGGGGGTACTCATTCGGTATTGTTCGTGTATGACCTTGCCAACGGGGAAGTCGCGCGACGAACACCCGCGACGCACTTTGGTACAGCGATGGATCTTGAGTTCTCGGACGACGGTTCGCTGCTATGTTGGAGGGATGTCCTTCGTGAGGGCGACTTTCTCTCAACTGCCATCTCGTGGCGGTTCATGGAAGAACCTGATGGACACCGCAATTCGTTGATCGGGTCGGTTCCCACGCTTACCGTCCCTTCGCCCAACGGTCGCCAGTCGCTGATAGCTCAGCGAGACATTCATCGGTTGGCGGTTGTCGACCATGTTTCGCGAGAAACCGCGGCGACCGTCGAGGTCAATTCCAACGTAACCGCAGCCTGCTGGTCGCCAGACGGCAAAGGGGTCTTTTTCGCCGATGTCGACGGAACGGTGTCGACGTGGAAATGGGAGGAAGAGAGTACGGCACAGGTCGTTGCAACTGGAGTTGCCGAATTGACTCACCTGGCTGCAAACATCGATCGCCATCGAATAATAGGGATGGACAAGGACAATCGCGTGTGGGGGATTGATATTGTCGATGGGCGGGTCCGACAGATCGTCCTTCCCGAAGTACCGACACTTTATTGCGTTTCGCTCTCACGCGACGGGCGGCGATTGGTGCGGGTGTCATATAAAACGGCGTTTGTAACCGACATCGGAACTCAGGATTCGCCGACCACCATTGCGATGGGTGGCACGACCGGCCCGTTTGCCGTTGATTTTCGAGATGAAAGCATTATCTACCGTAACGGTGCAAAGGTGGAACGCGTTGGCATGGATCCACCGGCGAGCGAGCCCAAGGTGTTGCTCGACTTGGCCGCTGACGCAACCGACATCGCCGTAACTACGGACGGGCGTTTGATCGGCTCGTGCCATCGCGACGGAGTTTTTCGTTTGTACGACGGAGAGGACGGAGCGGAACTTCTGATGCAACGCGTCGTACCGGCGGACACAGCTTGTTGGGGCATTTTTTTCTGCGACGATCCCTTGCGAGTTGTGGTGCTGACATATGCACTACAGATGTCCGTATTCGAAATCGGAATGGATCAACAAGGTCATATCACGTTGGGAGAACCGCGGGTCATACCCGTCGCGAGACACACGACGGGCCACGTCGAGTCTGGCGACCGGAGACAATTGCTGCTTTCGCGCAATGGCGAAGTAGTACTGTGGGACACAGCGACGATGGCCCCCTTGCGCGAACTTGGCCCCAGCTACGAACGCTCATCGACCGACCAGCGAGTCAACGTGTACACGCCGCTGGCAGCTACGCCCGATTTCGCGTTGGCAGCATGGTATTGCGAG
>JAGQPD010000922.1 GCA_020426865.1 Planctomycetales bacterium | reverse complement strand
TTAATCACTGACGATCACCGACAGGCCGATCAACGGTTGCCGCAAACCGAGTTTACCGCCGAAGCGTGGGTACGTGTCGATACGGAGTTGGAATGGGGCGGCTTTATTGGCGCGGTTCAGGATGACGGTAATCTGGAGCGTGGCTGGCTGCTCGGCTTTCGTGGCCTGCGGCCATCACTGGCCGTCGGTGCTCAGGATGGCCCTGGCGGCATCACGTATCTGACTGGCTCCGACGTGGCCTTTGTGCCGCGTAAATGGCATCACGTTGCCGGAACCTACGACGGGAAATCGATGAAGCTCTATTTGGATGGCAAACAGGTTGCGACGAGCAACGAACAGCGGGGACCGATCCGCTATCCGGACAAGACGTTTTATGAAATTGGAGCATACCATGACGGAAATGAATATCATGTCTTTACCGGCGCGCTGCACGAAGTGCGGCTTTACAAGCGCGCACTAAGCCCGCAAGAGATCGATCGACACTTCGTGCTCAAGGCGGAACAGTTCCCGCCACCGACTGCAGAGCCCCCGGCACCTCCTGAGTATCGAGTGGCAGTCGGTCCGTGGCTAAAATTTACCGGACCTGATCAGGCGGTGGTTCGATGGCACACGAAGACGCCCTGTCCCACGATCCTGACGTGGCGTCGCGATGATGAGCACCAAGGACGCCGCATCGAAGACCCGTCGGAAACGACCGAGCACCGAGTTGTTCTGCGAGATCTCAAGCATCGGCGTCTCTATTACTATTCGATCGAGTTCGCCGACGGTAAGGAGATGCGTTCGACGCCCGAGTATGAATGTGATTTGTTCTTCAACTATGTGGCAGAATCCCGTCCGGACGCTGCCAATCCGAATCGTTCATGGCTCGCCTCGCAACTTCGCCGGACTCGTGGACAGGCACTCGTGATAGGTGCTGGAAATGAGGGCAGCGTCGACCGACTAATCGAGCAACTACTCGAGCAATCCGAGATGCATCTATTCGTTGTCGACAGCGACGTGACGAAGTTAGAGCGGTACAGGCAGCGGTATCTGGAATCCGGAGCGTACGGCGCTCGCATTGCCACGTACCAGATTCCGTCACTGGGAAGAATTCCTGTGACGAACCATATTGCGGATTTTGCCGCCTGGGTACAACCGGTTCTGAAAGACGACTTGGAGCAAGCATGTCGAGACGTGGCTCGGCGTCTGGCTCCGAAGGGGATTGGCATTGTTGCGGTATCGAAGGGCTTGGCTTCGGGCCTCGATCGCCAATCGCTCAGCGATGCCGTGGGGGCACAAGTCGCAATGATGGAAGGTGATGGCGGCTTGTGGGTGTGTTGGCAAGCCCCGCGGCTTGGTGGAAGTGGCGACTGGTCGCACGCGTATGGCCGTGCCGACAATTCGGCGTATGGTGGCGAAATGCTATCCGGGGTTCGCAACGTGAATGACCTGGACGTGCAATGGATCGGCCGTCCAGGGCCACGTTATCAGGCCGATCGCAACGGGCGAAAGAACCCGCCTATTGCTACGGACGATCGGCTGTTTCTCCAGGGATTGCACCGGATTGTCACTTTGAGCGCCCATAACGGTACGATCTTGTGGTCGTTGGAAATCCCGTACCTCGAGCGATACAACTTGCCACGGGACTGCGCGAACTGGTCAGCCGACGAACGCAACCTGTTCGCAACGGTTGCAAAAAACTGTTTGGTGATCAATGCTGCCGAAGGTGAAGTGGAAAATGTCGTGTCAGTGCATGACGGACATGAAGGCGAAGAGGACGTCGAATGGGGATACGTTGCCAACGATCGTGATTTGCTGTTCGGTAGCGCCGTGTTTTCGGGGGCATCATGGCTGAATTACGTTGGTGGGCCGGGGTGGTACGACATGACCGAAGGCGAAGAGACGCATCCTGTTTGCAGCCTTTCGCTTTTCGCACTGGACAAACAATCCCGCCGGCGCCAGTGGTGTTACCGCGGTGGTCGCATTTTGAATTCCACGATCTGTATCGCGGAAGGGAGAGTCAATTTTATTGAATGCCGAGAGGCGCAGGTGATGTCGTCGACATCCAGTCGCGTGGGTGGAAAAGAAGTCTGGGAGCAGCAGTTTTTGGTGACGTTGGATGCAAGGACAGGCGATAAGATCGCTGAGGCGCCGGTTGATACCGTCGATGGCACCGTCGCGTTTTGGATGGCCCGTGCCGAAGGCCGGTTGATTGTGGTCTCGTCGGCAGATGTAAAGTACCATGTCTATTCGTTTGACGAGCGAGATGGTCGGCAGCAGTGGAGCGTCGAGTTTGCTTGGGGGAAAGGCAAAGCGGATCACGGATCGCATTTATCGCGGCCGGCGATCGTCGGTGATACGCTGTTTGTGCGGCCGGCCGTGATCGACTTAACGACCGGCAAGGTGACGCTTGATGCGATACCGGTCGGCGGATGCGGCACGTATGCGTGTACGGCGGAGACGCTGATATTTCGTGCCGGTTCGGGAAAGCAACTGGCGGTGTGGGACAAGAACAACGGGGATTATACTCGTTGGTCGCGATTGCGTCCCGATTGTTGGCTGAGCACGATACCGGCGGCCGGAATGCTACTTTCGCCCGAAGGAGGCGGCGGTTGCAGCTGCGGATCGTGGCTCGAAACGTCGATCGGTTTTATTCCGAAGAAACTGCTCAGCGAATGAAGTTCAACTGGGAATTGGCTCATCGAATAACGGACCCCAAAAAAACGTTGAAATGAAGGTCAAAATGGAACCGCAGAGAGCGCAAAGAGCGCGGAGGAGAGGTAAGAAACGAGATCATGGCATTGGAAATCAATTCTCTGCGCTCTCTGAGCCCTCTGCGGTAACCGACGCGCGGCACTGCGGTCAACATGGAACCGCAGAGATCGCAGAGAGCGCGGAGGAGAGG
>JAGQPD010000921.1 GCA_020426865.1 Planctomycetales bacterium | reverse complement strand
AGGAACGATTGCCACATTCGACGTGAAGGCGGCCGCCGCGCGCCGTTCAACCGATGTGACTGTTGAACAACTGGGGAAAGCAGCTCAGCTGCCGTGGGAACAGGACGGTCCACGGTGGCATCTGCAGGATCGGATCGCTCACACCGGACAACCCTGCCGCTGGGAAGGAATGGCGTTGAAGTTTGTGCTGGATCTGCTGGGAAAGCAGAAAGCTCTGGCTGAACCCAACTGGAATCACCGCTCCACGGTGGAAGTGAAAGGCCAAACCGGAAGTGGCTGGTTCCTGCATGCTCGCACTGGCGGTGAATGGCTGCTGGCACTGTGTTTCCGAGTCAAAAAGAACACGTTCGAATCGGACAGTCTGGATCAGCAACTCGGACTGCTGCCGCTTGACGAACGGGATGACATTCAGGCCTATGGTCGCGACCCCCGTGTGAAGGTCCGTAATCTGAAAACTCCGTGGCAGGAAGTCACCGTGAAAGTCTGGAACCGGGAAGAAATTGACAACACGGCGTTTCGACAGTTCCTGCAGACAGCGGTCGACGGGTTCCTGAAGCAATCGCAGCAGGAACGAGCCAACCCGGATGATCTGATGCCGTGGAAGCAGCTGGGCCGGAAATGGCATTTGATGCGCAAATCCCTGCCAAAGAACGGACGAATCGGCTGGCAGTTTGAGCTGTTGGAAAAACTGCTGCCGATGGTGGAATCTGCTCTGCCGGACTCAACGGCCGACTACACGATTCGCAGCAAGATCAACTGGGCGCGACAGTCCGACAGTGTGCATGTGGCGGAACTGCACACCAAACGCGCGGATGGCGTGGATCTGGTGCTGCTGTGCGCTCATGATTCGATTACCGTCGGCGCGATTGCCGGTTTTGGAACCGAACAGGACATCCGTCGACATCGTGATGGACGAGACGCAGTCAGAATTCGGTTCACGACGGCGAAGCAATGTGAGCAAAAGGGACTGAAGGAGTTCCTCCGGGAGACCGGAAAAACGCTGGCAGACCGCGGATGATTCCACGGCGAAGCCGATCGTTTGACCCGAAGACGAAGACGCCGGCGTTCAGGAGCGACACCTGCGCCTTCGACTGCGGGTCAAATCAGGCGTATTTCGTGGCAGGAAACCGCGCAGCCTGACGCCACCGGGTCGTCGCACTTTGACCGCCGCACAGCTGGGATCTAAACTGCCGCCTGTGAATTCCGCAGCGAGAAACGCTCCGCAGGAATTCCGACGTCCACCATATTCTTATCAGAGCCAGCGGAACTGCAGATGTCCGACAAAGTTTTTCTTGCCGTCGATTTGGGTGCGGAAAGCGGCCGCGTGATGGCGGGCCGATTCAATGGGTCAAAAGTATCTCTGGAACAGCAGCATCGATTCGGCAATGGACCGGTGCAGCTGGGCGGAACTCTGCGCTGGAATCTGATTGGATTGTGGAAGGAGATTCAGGAAGGTTTGCGATTGTCGGCTGCCAGCATCGGCAAACAGAACATCGCGTCGGTGGGTGTTGATACCTGGGGCGTCGACTTCGTCCTGATGAATCGCAACAACGAGTTGCTGGGACAGCCCTGGAACTACCGCGACAGTCGCACCGAAGGGATGCTGCAGAAGGCTTTTCAGCGTGTTCCCCGAGCCGAGATCTTCGCACAGACCGGCCTGCAGTTCATGCAGATCAATTCTCTGTATCAGCTGCTGGCGATGTGCGAGCGTGATCCGGAACTGGTCGCTCAGGCAACTCAGTTTCTGATGATCCCGGACTTCTTCCATTGGTGCCTGTGTGGCAGCCGAGTCGTTGAGTTCACCAACGCCACCACGACACAGATGTTGAACGCCGCCTCGAGGCAATGGGCATTTGAAATGCTGCGGCGTTTTGACGTTCCGACCGCGATGTTTCCGCAGCTGGTCACCCCGGGGACCGTACTGGGCAATCTTCGCAGCGAAGTTGGAGAACTGACTGGGCTTGGCAAACTCCCCGTCGTCACGCCGGCAACTCACGACACGGGTTCCGCCGTGGCAGCGGTTCCGACTGCCAATACGGGACGTGCGGACTGGGCCTACATCAGCAGCGGCACCTGGTCGCTGATGGGTGTGGAAGTCCCTGAGCCGGTCACATCAGACACATGTGCGTCATTGAATTTTACCAATGAGGGTGGAGTTGGTGGGTCGATCCGGTTGCTCAAGAACATTGCGGGACTGTGGTTGATTCAAGAATGCCGACGCGTCTGGAAACAAAATGGCCGAGAGTTTTCCTGGGACGAACTGGTAAGGCTGGCCGAGAGTGCTCCGGCATTGCAGTCGCTAATCAATCCCGACGATCCGCGTTTCGGAGCTCCGTCGGACATGCCGGCAACGATCCGGCAGTTCTGTTCGGAGAACGGCGAACCGACTCCTGACAGCGAAGGGGCCGTCATCCGTTGTGCACTGGAGAGCCTCGCGTTGCGATATCGCCAGACCGTGTTGTCGCTAGAAAAACTAACCGATTCGCGGATCGACACGATCCACATCGTGGGAGGTGGCACGCAAAACAAGTTGCTATCGCAGATGACGGCCGATGCCTGCAATCGTCGCGTTGTCGCTGGGCCGGTCGAAGCGACCGCCATTGGCAATATCATGATGCAGGCGGTCGCCCACGGCGATGTGGCGGGGATCGAGGAAGCCCGCCAAGTCGTCGCGCGCAGCTTTCCCGTCGAGGAATTCTGCCCAAAAAACACCGCCCCGTGGGACGATGCTTTTCAGCGGTTTCAAAAATGGATGTAACTTGGCCAATCGCGCCACTACTTGCGGCAGTACGATAGTGCCAACAATGCGTAACCCGTCACAAGGTTTGGGTCGCCCTCCAGCCAACGTGATGTTGCGTTGACCCAGGAACCATCCTCATTCTGACGCGACGCAAGCTCCTGTATGAGATCGGCACGCCAGTCGTGCGATCTTCCTTCGTGGTCCTCCAAGCTGTCCAGCTTCATCGCCGCCAGTGCCTTGGCAAACGTCTGGTAGTAATAATACAGCCCGGCGTCGCCCATGTTGGGATTCGTCTTCAGATCGTAGTGGCGGCTGATCCACTCCGTGGCTGCCTTCACTCGCTGGTCGTCGGCGTCGACGCCGGCGAAAATCATACTCTTCAAGCCCGCGTAGGTCATCGACGCGTAACTTCGCAAACCGCCATTGGGCAACTCCCCTGCCTGACTGGCCCCGGGAGCACACGTATAATAGAACCCGCCATCTGGGTTCTTGGCCGGATAAGGTGTTGTGTTGTACGACGACTCGAGATTCTGGCAACGTGACACAAACGCTAAAGCCCGCTGTATCGACTCGTCGTCCGCACCGTTACCTGTCGCTCGCAACGCTTCAATCAAAAAGGAAGTGTTCGACAGATCGGGCCGCTGGTGACTACCATAACCTGCGCCACCATAAGCGGGATCCGATGGATCCTTGCCTTCGTCTTCATCCCATTGAATGCCCTTGACGAACCGATCTCCCTTTTTCAGAACGGTCTCGTATTTTCCGTCGCGATTCGCTTCGGCAAAACACATGATCGCCAGGCACGTTTCGTAGTTGCGATGCGTGCTCCCTTCCGCGTAAATCCCACCGTCGTCGCGAACAAACGTCTCCAGGTACTGGAGCGCCTTGGCCACGGTAGGGTCCGCCGACGTCCGTCCATGCCGCATGATCGCGGTCGCCACAAGTGCCGTCACTCCCGGTCCGCTCGGCGCGCTGAATGCCCCCTCGTTCGTTTGCCCCTTCGTCGACAGATACGTTATCGCCTTCGATACCATCGCTTCGTACTGCCTGGCATCCACATTCGGCTCGGCGGCATTCACTTGCGACAGCGAGGCGTCTCCAGCCGCGATGCTCGCAACGAGCAACCCGACCCCCCCCATTGCTGTTAACCAGCCCGTATGGCCCATCCGCCGGCCACAAAAAAAACCAATTAGCATGCGATTTTTCCTTTTTTTCCCTTACGTCGATTGGTCCCTGCATGCACCCTCACGCTCGAGTGCTTCGCACGTAGAGTACGCAAATGGAGTACCGAACACGGGCGATCGAGGAAAACCGACTTGCCACTGCGTCGGGAAGTCGATGTAGGATACGTGACAAAACTTCCAGCGAGATGGTCTCCGGCTCCCGTAATTGTAGCTGGCCAATCTGGTCAGAGCCACGTCTGGCCCTTAGACTACGGGATTACCGATTTGGGACTGATCAATTATCCACGGATGCAAGACGCGTTTCGATCGATCCATGCCAGCTTCTGATATCGTCATAAAAGGTGCCCGCGAGCATAATCTTCGTTCGATCGACCTGGTATTACCCAGGAACCAGCTGATTTGTTTGACTGGGGTTAGCGGATCCGGAAAGAGCTCTTTGGCGTTTGACACGTTGTATGCGGAAGGGCAGCGAAGGTATGTAGAGAGCCTGTCCAGTTTCGCCCGTCATTTCCTCGGACAGATGCCCAAGCCGGATGTCGACTCGATCGCTGGCTTGAGCCCGTCCATATCGATCTCGCAAAAATCAGCGGGTTCGAATCCACGTTCCACCGTGGGCACGATTACGGAAATTTATGACTTTTTGCGGATTCTTTACGCACGGGTTGGCGATGGGCACTGCCCACAATGCCAACGACCGATTACGGCCCAATCGCGCGAGCAGATACTGGCACGGATGATGGGCTTTCCCACCGGCAGCAAGCTATTGCTTCTCGCCCCGGTCATCCGTGGGCAGAAAGGCGAATACCGAGATCTATTCGCTGATTTTCTGAAGCAAGGATTCGTGCGTGCTCGCGTTGACGGAAAAGTAGTTCGACTAGCCGACGATCTGCGACTCGACCGTCAAATGCGTCATAACATCGAAATCGTGATCGACCGGATTACGATCCGTAAGGATATCCGGCCGCGGCTGGCGGAAGCCGTAGAAACCGCGTTACGGATCGGCAAGGGGAACGTAGTTGTCGCGGTTGATGGTGACGGAGCTCGCGTTGCCGGTGACGAAAACAGCGACAGCGAAGTCGAAAATGGCGACACGCCGTCTCTGACCGAAGCGAGTTCGGCAGCTGGTTCCAGAACAGCAACAAAGGGTAAGAAACGGTTGGCGCGGGCTGCGGCGGAGGACGACATACTCTTCTCCACCGCGTACGCATGTGTTGAGTGTGGCGTGAGTTTTGAGCCACCGAGTCCTCAATTGTTCAGTTTCAACAGCCCGCAGGGGATGTGTTTGGAATGCGACGGTTTAGGGGAAGCGTTTACGTTTGACGTCGATTTATTGATCCCCAATCCCAGCCTCTCCTTCAAGAAGGGATGCTTTGAAGTGTTGGGGGGTTGGAAGGACTTGGGTCGTTGGAAGCGACACATATACCAAGGGTTCGCCGACACCGTGGAACGCACACACGAGTTACCCGAGGGGACGTTGCTCGACACACCCTGGCAGGATCTGCCACAGCAGTGGCAGGACCTGTGGCTGTGGGGAACTGGTGACCTACACATAACCTACACCTGGCGTTCGGGAGCGACACCCAACAAGTATGGCGGAAAATTCGAGGGGATTATTCCCGACCTTCTATCGAAGTACAGCGCATCGAAGAGTTCGATACATGTTCGAAAGCTGGAAAAGTACATGGCCACGACCCGCTGTCCGGAATGTCGAGGGCAGCGGATCAATCGGCAGGCGGCGGCGGTGAGGGTGACGACAGCCGATGGCTCCTTTGGCGATCGCACGTCACGTTCGCTGCCGGAGGTTTGCGCGTTACCGATTGTGAGAGCTCGGGAGTTCTTTGAGCGACTCGAATTGGACCCAACGCGGCAGTTCATTGCCACGGAAGTACTGAAGGAGATTCGCGCGCGTCTGGAGTTTTTGAACAACGTTGGACTCGACTATCTCACGCTCGAGCGGACGGCCCC
>JAGQPD010000920.1 GCA_020426865.1 Planctomycetales bacterium | reverse complement strand
TCGCCCGGAAAACATACGATGGCAACCTATCACAGTTCCTTCTGGAAAGACCCTTTGCCACCGTTTGATATTCTCATCCACGGAGCATTGCGGCATTCGGCGGGGCGGCCTTCCTTGCGAGTCACGAATGATGCGGACGCAGCGGTCGCGTATTTCGAGATCCGCGACAGCGACACGCGCCCGATCGTCATCGACTTTGTCGCCAAAGATTCGACCGATGATGGAGCACGGTCGACGGCATTGAAGCACGTCGTGCTAAACGGCATTGAGCTTGACGGTACCAATCCGTTGTCACGAGCGCGAGTGCCGCAACCGCTGGATGGCGATGAGCACGTGGCCGCCTCGCCGACGCTCAGCTGGCGACCCGCCGCCGCAGCCGTTGCCCACGATCTCTATTTCGGAACCAGCCAATCGGTAGTCGCGGCGGCAACACATCGGTCACCGGAGTACCTCGGACGCGTTTCTGACGCAAGGCACACTTGTGCGGCGAAGGAACCGAACGCGGAGTATTTTTGGCGAGTGGACGAGGTTCACGGAGAACACGCCGAGGAAGTCATCACCGGCGATGTTTGGCGATTCCGAGTAAGGCACCTGGCCTTTCCCACCGCGGAAGGTTACGGTCGATTCGCCCGTGGTGGGCGAGGTGGGCGGGTGCTGGAGGTGACGAATCTGAACGATAGCGGGCCGGGGAGCTTGCGGGAAGCGGTTGAAGCAGAAGGGGCACGCACGGTTGTCTTTCGCGTCAGTGGGCTGATCACGCTAGAATCCAAGCTGATCGTACGCCACCCCTATCTGACCATTGCCGGCCAGACGGCGCCCGGTAAGGGCATTTGCCTTCGTAAATTCAACTTGGGTGTCATCGGCGCGCACGACGTTGTCATTCGATATCTCCGTGTCCGCCCTGGTGATCTGTCGGGCGTTACACTCGACGGGATGGGTCTGGCCAGTGGCGATCACTGCATTATCGACCATTGCTCCATTAGTTGGACGCTGGACGAAGCGTTCAGCTCACGTGCCGCGAAGAATATTACGTTTCAGCGTTCGTTGATCTCCGAAGCATTGAACGTAGCGGGACATAAGAACTACAAACCTGGCACGCAACATGGCTACGCTGCCAGTATCGGTGGCGATATCGGCAGTTTTCACCATAACCTGCTCGCTCATTGTGCCGGGCGGAACTGGAGTCTTGCGGGAGGGTTGGACAAAGCTGGAGTGCATACAGGCCGGTTGGATATTCGCAATAATGTCGTCTACAACTGGAGTCATCGCACCACCGACGGTGGAGCCATGCAGGTGAACTTCGTGAACAACTACTACAAGCCTGGCCCTTCCTCCAAAGTTTTTCACGTCTTGAAGCCGGAACGCAATCTTGGTTTTGGTCCGCAGGACTACTTCGTCGAGGGCAACGTCATGGAAGGACGGTACGATGCATCGTTGCGGTGGGAAGGAGTTATCAAACCGCGCGACGAGGAGTTAGACGACTTCATACACGAAACCCCATTTTTTCCGTCGTACGTCGTGACAGAACCTGCGAACGTTGCGTTTGAAAGCGTACTGGCCGACGTCGGCTGTAATCTTCCGGTGCTCGACGACCACGATGCGCGCGTCATGGAAGAAGTTCGCAATGGCACGTGCACTTTTCGCGGTAGCGTCACACAGCTACCCGGACTTCCCGACTCGCAGCAGGACGTTGGGGGATGGGAGGAATATCCGGAACTTTCGCGGACTGAGGAATGGGACTCCGATCACGACGGTCTGCCTGACGCATGGGAAATGGCAAACGGCACAAATCCGTCTTCGCCCGCCAACGACTTTGGCGACGCTAACGCCGACCCGGACGGCGACGGCTACACGCTACTTGAGGATTATCTCAACAGCATCACGGCAAAACCAGGATAGGCAACACGTCTGAACCGCCGGCGTAATTTGTACAGTTGTTTCAACCGTCAGGCATTTCGCCGAATCTGGCGAATCACGGACCGGCATTTCGACGGGGCACTCGGGCAAGCTATGCTTCCGATGAGAGTCTTCGCCGCATCTTACTTTGGGCAAAGCACGCAAGGCCTCGCTCGTTTTCAACAGGGTAATCTCATGCAATCGCAGACAACTGCAACATTGGAGTGTCCTCGCGACAGCTTCATTGTACTTCTGATTCAAGATGACGGCCGCTTGCTACGAGGCCTCCAACGCAGTTTCCTGGACGAACCATTTGAAATATTAACGGCCGTCTCGGCCGCGGAAGCCATGACGGTGCTGTCGAGCTACCAAGTAGACTTAATCGTCACTGACAGCCTTATACCGGGCTCACACGGCACTGACTTCCTAACCGACATTCGTCGACAATATCCGCAGACCGAGTTGTTAGTTTTAACCAGTTGTCTACAATTAACGGCAACCCAACAGTCGATTGCCAAGTTGGGAGTGAACCATGTGCTTCCGAAGCCTTGTCGCGCCA
>JAGQPD010000919.1 GCA_020426865.1 Planctomycetales bacterium | reverse complement strand
AATACTATGCGGTTCGAGGTATTGGCCTCCGTTCGCCAAACTTCGAGCCTTTGATTGGAATTTCTATCGAGGCCCGGCAGCGTCAATCCAATCGGCACGGCGGTCCGCACCCGGTGGCGTTCCCAACACTCGCTCTCCTTGAATTCGCTGGCCGGTGGCCGAATCGAGGTATCCTCCCAAGCGATCAAAATAATCGGGCGACAAATCTTCCGGTACGCTATCGCCCGTTTCGTCCTGCCATCTGTTCATTGTGCCTCGCAACTCTTCCAGCGTACTCGCGTGGCGAACGTCCTGAATGAGGTTTCGGATTTGATGAGGGTCATCCGGTGTGAAGTACAACTCTTCAGAAGGTCGCGGCTCTACAAACGTATCTCGTTGCTCGGCCGTCAACGATTCGGCGTTTTCCTTTAGCTTTTCTCGGAGCGACACATGGGATGGGGACGAGATCGAGTCAGCCGGGCCGAGCCAACCCATTTCTGGCCGTGCATTGCGGACATACAGAAAGCCGTCGGCGGTGCGCACCGCGCGGCCATGAGCCTGATAATCGTGCCAGTTGTGCTCGGAAAATGCATACCGGCGCGCCAGTTCACCACCTTCGAGATTCCTTGTCAGTACCGGCCCTAAGCTGATCCCCTGGACGCTACCGGGCACGGCCACCTCCGCAAGGCTCAAAATCGTAGGACATAGGTCAATGGCACTTATCAGCTGAGTGCAATTCACGTTGTTGGAGGCGAGTCCGTTTGGCCAGTGGATGACTAACGGCGACTTCATGCCGGGATCGTGCAAGCGAGTCTTGGCCCGCGGAAAACATCGACCGTTGTCTGCCAGTATCAGGATCACGGTGTCATCGAGTACTTCCTGTCGCCGGAGTTCCTCGATAACTTGACCGACATAATAGTCGAAACGAGTGATCTCGTTGTAGTACGAAGCAAGGTCTTGGCGAGTCACGGAGTCATCCAGCAGAAACGGCGGGACGACAACGTTTTCCGGGCGATGTTTGGGACCATACCGCTCGGCATCCCACTGCCGGTCTGCGTCCCAATCGCGATGGGCGTCGAGTGACGCAAACCAGAAAAAGAACGGCTGGTCCTTTGGACGCGCACGCACGACATCCAACCAATGCCCTTCGCCACCAGAATTGCCAGGAACCGTGCCCCCCTTTTTTAGACTCCAGACATCGTCTTCGTGTGGCGAACGCTGCGGCATATGATCTTTTCCCGCAAGCGCCGTAAAGTACCCGGCCTCCTTCAACCGCTGCGGGAACTTGGTCAAGTGACTCGGCAATGGCCGATGCAACTCGCAAGCTTCTCCGTTATTGTGGGGATAGCGGCCGGTAATGATGCTACAGCGGCTGGGGCTACAACTGCTGGCGGTGAGATAAAAATTGCTGCACCGCATACCGTCGGCAGCCAGCGCGTCGATGTTCGGCGTACGGGCAGCCGGATTCCCGTAGCATCCCCAATCATTCCAGCTGACATCGTCGGCGATAAACAGGATGAAATTCGGACGTTCGCCGGCATGGGCAGGTTGCAGGACGATGCAAATCAAAAAGAGAACGGAATGTCGCATTGGGTTGAACCGAGGGGTTTTCTGGACAGGTTTTCAGATCTATTTGGGATCTTTCGCGTTGCGCGTGCACAGACAATCCGTCATGGTGAGTATGCGGATAGGTTAGACGAAAACGGAGGGAAAGTAAAACGATGACGCGTGCGACATCCGGCCCAGACAACCCAGACGATGTTGACTTGCGGATCGCCGCGATACGTGAGCCCCGAACAGATCGGCGATTATGACGTCGCAAGGGATCACCGAACGGACATTTATTCG